>JAVHXX010000306.1 GCA_031119595.1 Patulibacter sp.
GCCCACAACCGCCGACGGCCGAGTGGGGCGCGATGCTCTCGTCGAGCCGCGACTACCTGGCCGTCGCCTGGTGGCCCGCGATCTTCCCGGGCATCGCGATCACCGTGACGGTGCTCTCGGTGACGGTGATCGGCCGCCACCTGCAACTGCGCAACGAAGGGCGGGCCGTCCGATGAGCGCCGTCGAGACCGTCACGACGACCGTGGTCGGCGAGCCCTCCGGTGCCGCCGACGCGCCGAAGGGCGGCGGCGAGATCCTCGCGCGGGTCGAGAACCTGCGTGTCGCCTTCGGTGATGGTGCCGACGTGGTCAAGGGGATCTCGTTTGAGATCGCGCGCGGCCAGAGCGTCGCCGTCGTCGGCGAGTCCGGGTCGGGGAAGAGCCTCACCGCGCGCAGCCTCGTCGGCCTGGCCGGCGACCGCGCAGACGTCCGCGCCGACCGGCTCGAGGTCGCCGGCGTCGACGCCCGTGACCTCCCGGACGACCGCTGGCGCGCGCTCCGTGGCCGCGACGTCGGCTTCGTCCTCCAGGACGCGCTCGGCTCGCTCGATCCCGCCCGGCGCGTCGGCGACGAGATCGCCGAGACGCTCCTCACGCATGGTCTCGTCGACAAGGCGAGCCGTCACGAGAAGGTCATCGAGCTGCTGACGGCCGTCGGGGTGCCCGAGCCCGAGCTCCGCGCGCGGCAGTACCCGCATCAGCTGTCGGGCGGCCTGCGCCAGCGGGCGCTCATCGCCTCGGCGATCTCCGCGGATCCGTCGCTGCTGATCGCCGACGAGCCCACCACGGCGCTCGACGCGACCGTGCAGGCGCAGATCCTCGACCTGCTCGCCGAGCGCCGCGCCGCCGGCACCGCGCTGCTGCTCATCAGCCACGACCTCGCGGTCGTCTCGAAGGTCGCCGACGTCGTCTACGTGATGCAGGACGGCGCGTTCGTCGAGCACGGTCCGACGGCGCAGGTGCTCGGCGACCCGCAGCACCCGTACACCCGACAGCTCCTCGACGCCGTGCCCGCCGAGCACGCGAAGGGCACCCGGCTGTCGCCCGGCAGCGGCCGCGGCCGCGCGCACGCCACGGCGACCGTCGGCGACGAGGTCGTGCTCGCGGGCCGCGCACTCACGAAGCGGTTCCGTCTCGACGCGAAGCAGGAGCTGCTCGCCGTGGACGACGTGTCGCTCGAGCTGCGGGCGGGGGAGACGCTCGGGATCGTCGGCGAGTCCGGTTCCGGGAAGTCGACCACCGCGCGTCTGCTGCTCGCCCTCGACACCCCGGACGACGGGGCCGTCGAGCTCGACGGGCGCGACTGGGGCAGCCTCGACCGCCGGACCCGCCGCGCGCTGCGCAGTGAGATCCAGGTGATCTTCCAGGACCCGCTGAGTTCGTTCGACCCGCGGTACACCGTCGAGAAGATCATCGCCGAGCCGCTCGTGGCCGGCGGCGCACGGCGCCGCGAGACCGGCGCGCGCGTACGGGAGCTGCTCGCACAGGTCGGGTTGCCCGAGGACGTCGCCGAGCGGCGGCCGCAGCAGCTGTCCGGCGGGCAGCGGCAACGCGTGGCCATCGCCCGCGCGCTGGCGCCGAATCCGCGGATCATCATCTGCGACGAGCCCGTCTCCGCGCTCGACGTGTCGATCCAGGCCCAGGTGCTCGACCTCCTCGCGGACCTCCAGGCGGAGCTCGGGATCGCGTACGTGTTCATCTCGCACCACCTCGGCGTGATCTACCACGTGAGTGACCGCGTGCTCGTGATGAAGGACGGCCGCGTGGTCGAACGGGGCGACGTCGACGACGTCTTCCGGCGGCCCCAGCACGAGTACACGAAGCAGCTGCTCGCGGCCGTGCCGCGGCTCGCCGGCAGCTCCGATGGCCGTGCGCACGCCGCGCCGACCGGGGTCGTGCCGGCGTGAGCCCGCGCATCGGGATCATCGGCGCGGGCGCACACGGCGCCACCGCGGCATTCCACCTCGCGCGGCGCGGCGTCGACACGATCGTGTTCGAGCGCGGGGCGCCCGCCTCCGGCCCGACCGGCCAGGCGAGCGGCGTGGTGCGGTCCTATTACACGAACCCGTTCCTGGCCGAACTCTCGAGCGCGAGCACCCGCGTGCTCGCACGGTTCGCGCAGGAGGTCGGCGGCGGCACGTCGGGCTACGTCGAGACCGGCGCGCTCTACCTCCACGGCGGGGATGACATCGCCGACGTGCACGCCACCTCGTCGGTGCTCACCGAGGCGGGTGTGGCGCACGAGGTCCTCACGCCCTCCGCGATCGCGGAGCGGTTCCCGGACGTCGCGACGGACGGGGTCGCGATCGCCGTCTGGGAGGACCACGCCGGGTTCGCCGATCCCCATGCGACGACGCTCGCGTTCGCCGGACGCGCCGTCGACCTCGGCGCGGACCTGCGTCTCGGGACCGAGGTCGCGCGCATCACGGAGCGACTGGACGATGTCGAGATCACCACCGCGGACGGCACGGTCCACCGCGTCGACCGCCTCCTCGTGGCCGCAGGCCCGTGGACCGCGCCGCTGCTCGCCCAGGTCGGCGTGCATCTCCCGCTGCTCGCCGAGCGGCACGTCGTCGCGGCGTTCGCGCAGGGAGAGCAGACCCGCGAGCGGGCGCTGGACCACGTCCTCATCGACGTGCCCGGCGGCTACTACTCGCGCCCCGGCGCCACCGCCGGCGAGTTCGTCGCCGGTCCGCTCGCGCCGACGCTGCCGGCCGATCCTGACCGCTTCTCGCCGGCCCTCGCACCGGCGGAGCGGGACTGGCTCGCCGCACGCGCCGCCGCACGGGTCCCGGTCCGCGCGGATGCCGAGCTCGTGCGGGGCTGGGCGTCGCTCTACGACGTCTCCCCGGACTGGCAACCCGTCATCGGGCAGGTCAGCGACCGCGTCTACGTCGACGCCGGCACCAGCGGCCACGGCTTCAAGCTCTCGCCCGTCCTCGGGGACCACGTCGCCCGGCTCCTGCTCGGCGACCCCGACCCGCGCCTGCACCAGTTCCACCCAGACCGCTTCGCCGCCGGCCACGCCGGCCTCGCCAGTGGATTCGGCGCCGCCCGGATCCTCGGCTGATCCCACCCCCTCCGACCGACCCACCCGGTCCCGACCGTCCCACCCAGAGGAGATCCCGTGTCCGATCGTTCCCTCCATCTCGCGCTCGCGCTCAGCGACGTCGGATGGCACCCCGCCGCCTGGCGCGACCTGCCCGATGCCGAGCGCGTGTTCGAGGCCGACTACTGGCTCGAGCAGGTGCAGCTCGCGCAGGCAGGCCTGCTCGATTTCGTCACCCTCGAGGACCGCTTCGAGCTCCAGCGCGACGGCTACGGCCCGCAGACCCCGCGCGCCGATCAGCTCCGCGGACGCCTCGACGCCGTCCTGATCGCGTCGCGCATCGCACCGCTCACACACCACATCGGCCTCGTGCCGACGATCGTCGCCGCGCACACCGAGCCGTTCCACATCTCGAAGGCGATCGCCACCCTGGACTACGTCTCGACGGGCCGCGCCGGCGTGCGCGTGACCGGTGGCGCCGGCAACGACGAGGCGAAGCTCTTCGGCCGCCGGGAGTTCTTCGAGATCTCCGGTGACCTCTGGTCCGACCCCGAGAAGGCGCGGGCGATCGAGGAGCTCTTCGACGAGGTCGCCGACTACATCGAGGTGGTCCGCCGGCTCTGGGACTCCTGGGAGGACGACGCCGAGATCCGCGACCTCGGCACCGGCCGGTTCATCGACCGCGACAAGCTCCACTACGCGGACTTCGTCGGCAGGCACTTCTCGGTGAAGGGCCCGTCGATCGTGCCCCGCCCGCCGCAGGGGCAGCCGCTCGTCACCGTGCTGGGGCACGGCGCCGTGCCCTACCGCCTCGGCAGCCGCCAGGCCGACATCACCTACGTCACGCCTCACGACGACGACGACGCGACGAAGGTCCTCGCCGAGGTCCGGGAGCAAGATGCGCTCGTCGACCGCACCGGCGGCGACCCGCACCTCGTCTTCGCGGACCTGCTCGTCTACCTCGACGACGACGCCGAGGCGGCCACGCAGCGCCGCGCCCGCCTCGACGCCGCCGACGGCACGGAGCTCTTCTCCGATGCCCTCCAGTTCGCCGGCACGCCCGAGCGCCTCGCCGACGTGATCGAGCGTTGGCACGGCCTCGGCTACGCCGGCATCCGCCTGCGCCCGGCCGAGAACGCCGTCGACCTGCCGGCGATCACCCGGCGACTCGTCCCCGAACTGCAGCGGCGCGGGCTCTTCCGCACCGCCTACGAGGCCGACACCCTCCGGGGCAACCTCGGCCTCGACCGCCCGGACTCGCGCTACGCCAGCGCGACCGGTTCCGACGATCTCGTGGAGGCACGATGAGCACGCCCAAGCGGCAGATCCACCTCGGGGCGCACTTCCCCGGGGTCAACAACCACACGGTCTGGAGCCACCCGGACGCCGGGAGCCACATCGACTTCGCGTCGTTCGTGCACCTCACGCAGACCGCCGAGCGTGGGCTCTTCGACTTCTTCTTCCTCGCGGAGGGCCTGCGCCTGCGTGAGAAGAAGGGCCTGATCCACGACCTCGACGTCGTCGGCCGCCCGGACACCCTCACGGTGCTCGCGGGCCTCGCCGCCGTGACGGAGAAGATCGGCCTGATCGGCACGATCAACGCCGTTTACAACGAGCCGTTCGAGCTCGCTCGCCAGTTCGCGAGCCTCGACCAGCTCTCGGGCGGCCGCGCCGGCTGGAACGTCGTCGTCTCGTCGGACGCCTTCACGGGCGAGAACTTCCGCCGCGGCGGCTACCTGCCCTACGAGGAGCGGTACGCACGGTCGAGCCAGGTCCTCGACATCGCCCGCGAGCTGTGGGAGTCCTGGCCGGAGGGTGCCGTCGTCGCCGATGCGGCCTCCGGGCAGTTCCTGCGCGACGCCGACGTCGGTCGGTTCGCCTACTCGAGCGAGTATTTCGACATCGAGGGCCGGTATTCGACGCCGCGCTCGCCGCAGGTCGAGCCGGTGCTCCTGCAGGCCGGCGACTCGCCCGACGGCCGCGACTTCGGCTCGCAGTACGCCGACGGCATCTTCACGCTCACGCGCCCGCTCGAGCAGGCGCAGGCGTTCTATCGCGAGATCAAGGACCGCGCCGTGCGCTTCGGTCGCCACGAGGACGACATCCGGATCCTGCCGGGCGCGACGTTCATCCTCGGCGACACGCATGCCGAGGCCGTCGAGCACGCCGAGGAGGTGCGTCGCCACCAGGTCAGCGGCCCGACCGCGATCCAGATCCTCGAGCAGGTGTGGAACCGCGACCTCTCGGCGCTCGACCCCGACGGCCCGCTGCCGTCCTTCGACCCGGACGACGAGGCCACCACGATCCAGCAGGGTCAGGCACGGCCGTTCCAGGACCGCCTCGAGAAGGCCAAGGAGTACCGCGAGCGTGCGGAGGCCAAGGGCGGCCTCTCGATCCGCGAGCTCGTGATCGACCTCGGCGCGGAGATGAGCTTCGTCGGCACGCCGGCGGAGATCGCGAAGACGCTCGACGAGCGGGTGCAGGCCCGTGCAGAGGACGGGTACATCCTCGTGCCGCACATCACGCCAGGCGGATTCGACGAGTTCGTCGACAAGGTCGTCCCGGAACTCCAGGAGCGCGGCGTGTTCCGCACCGCGTACGAGGGCACGACGCTGCGCGACCACCTGGACCTGCCGCCCGCCGGCACGCGCCGCGGGGTCGTGCCCGCCCGTGCCGACGCCACCCCGACCGGAGTCGCCGCATGAGCCGCCACAT
>JAVHXX010000307.1 GCA_031119595.1 Patulibacter sp.
CCGGCGACCCCGTCCTCAACTAGGCGTTCCGACCATGCCACGTAGCCGCATCCCGATCTTCACCTCGCGCATGGAGGCCCTCTGCGACGAGGCCGGTCTCCCGCGCTTCGACGAGACGAAGTACGACCTCCTCTCCGACACGCTCCTGTTCCTCTGGCACGACCCCAAGTTCTGCCTCGCGGCGCAGCTCGCCTCCGCCAGCATCCACGGGATGGGTGCGTCGGACGTGCTCGAGGCCTGGGAGCGGAAGTTCGGTCCGGTGTCGGGGTCGGCTGCGGCATGACCGGCGCATCGAGCTGCCCCGGGCCGCGCGCTGCAGCCGCCGGGCGGCTGACCCGGCCCCGCTACCGTCGAACGGGCCGAGAGAAGGAGTTCCGCCATGGCCGCCGCGCCGTTCGAGGTCAGCATCACGGAGGCCGACATCGCCGACCTGCGCGATCGGCTGCGCCGCACCCGATGGCCTGAGCGCGAGCCCGTCGACGACTGGTCCCAGGGCCTGCCGCTCGCGTACGCGCAGGAACTGTGTCGGAGCTGGGCCGAGGAATACGACTTCGGGTTCGGTCGCCGGCTCAACGCGTTCCCACAGTTCCGCGACACCATCGACGGGCTGGGCATCCACTTCGTGCACGTCCGATCGCCCGAGCCCGAAGCGTTCCCGCTCGTGCTCACGCACGGCTGGCCGGGCTCCGTCCTCGAGTTCCTCGAGATCCTCGGCCCGCTGACCGACCCACGTGCTCACGGCGGCGACCCCGCGGACGCGTTCCACGTCGTCGCGCCGTCGCTGCCCGGGTACGGCTGGAGCGACAAGCCGTCCGCGACCGGGTGGGGCGTTCCCCGGATCGCGCGGGCCTGGGACGCCCTCATGGTGTCACTCGGCTACGAACGGTACGGCGCGCAGGGCGGCGACTGGGGATCGGCGGTGTCCGGGGCCCTCGGCGAGGTGGCCCCGGAACGCGTCGCCGGGGTCCACGTCAACCTGGGTTCGGTCGCGTTGGGCACGTTCGACGACCCGACGCCCTCCGAGCAGGCCGCCCTCGCGGCCGCCAAGGAGTTCAACCGCACCGGTCGGGGGTACTCGGGGCAGCAGTCGACGCGTCCCCAGACGCTCGGGTACGCCCTCACCGACTCGCCGGCCGGGCAGGCGGCCTGGATCGCCGAGAAGTTCTGGGCCTGGACCGACCACGGTGGGCATCCGGAGGATGCCGTCACGCGGCAGCAGATCCTCGACGAGATCTCGGTCTACTGGTTCACCGCGTCGGCGACGTCGTCGGCACGGCTCTACTGGGAGAGCTTTGCGACGTTCCGGGACCCGGTCACCGCGCCCTCCGGACTGTCCGTCTACCCGCGGGACATCACCTGTCCGTCGCGGCGGGAGGCCGAGCTGCGCTTCACCGACCTGCGTTGGTTCGAGGAGCTCCCGCGTGGCGGCCACTTCGCCGCCATGGAACAGCCGGAGTCGCTCGTCGAACAGATCCGAGGATTCTTCCGGCTCGTCCGCTGACGTTCAGCGTGGGGCGTCGGTCCGGATCGCCGCGTAGTCGAGCGATCGCCGGAGCTCCACGGGAGCATCCCACCGGCACGTGTGCACGAAGACCGCCCCGCCGACCGGGAGGTAGCGGTACCAACGCCGATGCTCGCCGACGGTCGCGGTGTACCCGCTGACCGATTCGCCATCGACCACGAACGTGCCCGCAGCCATCGTCGCCGCGGCGTCGACCTGCGCCACACGGATCCGTTCGAGCATGCCGTCCCGGTTCCACGACGCCTCGCCGTCGCCCGGTTCCGCGGCGCGGAGTCCGAGCTCGAACGCCATGTCGCTGCGGACCCCCGCCTCCCGGTGGGCGTCCGTCGGGTCGTCCCGCGGGAACTCCCCGAACCGGACCCCGGCCATCGCCCAACGCGCTTCGTCGCCGTACCGCAGCACGATCGACCGGAACGCCCGTGTGCGGTCGCGGCGCTCGCCCTGCGGCCAGACGCTGTGCTCCGCTAGATGCGCAGCGCCGATCGGCAGGCCGGCGATTGCGAGGAACGGCCTCGCCTCGTTGGACAGCGCGTGCCGGAGCTGGTCAGCGTGGTCGAGTTCCGTGAGATGCGGCCCGGCGACGACCTGGACCGTTCCGGTGAACCGGAACGCCCCGGCCTCCTCGGCGCCGGCATCGACCGTCTCGGTCAGGACGGCGTCGACCGCGAGCCGCGATCGCAGGGCATCCTCCCCCACTCGCATCCCCACCTGCCGGACCTGGCAGGTCGCGAACCGGAAGGTCTGCCCGCGGAAGCCGATCGGCGGTTCAAGCCGTCCGACGACGGTCGCGCCCGAGGCGGCATCGTCGACCCGGACCATTCGCGCAGCGAGCATCCCGGACCCGAATTCGATCTCGAACTGCCACGGCTCCGCGATCATGATCCGCAACCACGCCCCGGTATGTCCTGCCTCGGTCACGGTGCGGCGACCGTAGCCGACCGACAGGTCGTCGCGTGTGCCGCGCGGCCGGCGTGCGGTCAGCCACCCGTCGTCATCGGTGACACCGCGCGGGAATCCAGCCGTAGATCCGCGGCCGTGCGGCGTTCCTCGTGTGGATCGACCAGTAGTTCCAGGTGAGCGTGCCGTCGCTGTTGGGATCGCAGCGGCGGAACTGGTCGGCCTTGGCGACCGGTGTGCCCACCCGGACCATCCCGCGGGCGATGCCGCCGACGCTCACGGAGGTGGTGTTCGACATGACGTACACCGTGCCCCCGAACGGCGCCTTGGCGTCGTACTCCGTGACCGTGTTGATGGTGCCGTCCGAGAGCCGCGCGTGGGCCGTGGCCCCGACCGCCGGATCGATGAGCGCTCGCACCCGGCCGCGTTCCGGCCGCGCCGGACCACATCCGGTGCCGCCGCCACGCTGCGCCGCGAACGCCCGGAACGCGACACTCGCCGGATCGAGTGCACGGCCGTCGACGAAGGCCTGGGTTCCGTGGGACGGCGCCTTCGGCGCGATGATCTGCAGCAACGGGAACTGCTTGGACTGCGAGGCGCTCGCGGCGCACCCGTGTCCACGCGTCTTCAGCGACGTGACGCTGTACACGGCCCCGTCGAGCGCGGCGAGCTTGAAACGACCGGTGGCAGCGTCGTACCGCAGCTCGCCCATGCGCTGGGCGAGCGAGTCGACGAGTGGCCACGCGGCGCTCCCATCGCGATCCGGATTTGGCGTGAGCGCGGTCACGGGTTGCCCGATCGTCACCTCCTGCCGGCGCAGCTGCGCGAACCGGCGGCGACTGAGGTCCGGGGTTCCGTGGACCCCGAGGCGGCACAGCGTGATCGCATGCCCGACCGGATCGGGGCACGGTCGCCCGCCGTACGTCGGAACGGCCGCCTTCGTGGCGGCGGGACGTCCAGAGGACGCATGGCCGCTCGCGGCGACGGTCCCCGCCACGCTGCCGAGCACCACGGCGCACACCCCGCCCGCCACGAGGACGCGGCGGCGCGGCCTGCGGGCCGTCGCGGTGTCGCCCCGAGGCGGGAACGGGGAGAGGCCGCGGACCATGCGACTCGAAACCCTCCGCGCTCCGTCGAGTTGCGCTCCGCCCGAGCCGGTCAGCGGGCCACCGGCGCGCAGCCTCAGCGGGTGAACTTCTCGCAGTGGTGGAACTTCCACTTCGGGTGGAGCGTGGTCTTCACCACGTCGTACCCGGACCCACAGTCGACGGTGCCGTGGCCGAAGTGCACGAAGATGTGGTCGTTCCCCGCCCCACCGTCGATGGTGTTGTTGCCGTGGCTGGAGTAGATCCAGTCGTTGCCGGCCTCGCCGCTGAGGGTGTCGTGCTGCCACGTGTCGTTGCCGGTCGGCGACTGGTCGCCCCAGATCACGTCGTTGCCGTCGCCACCGCTGATGGTGTCACCGCCGTGCGAGCCGAGCAGTTCGTCGTTGAGGTGCGTGCCCGTGTCGGTCCGGCCCTTCGTCCCGGTGGTCACGCTCCAGCGGATGCCGGTGATCGCCGGCCAGCCGGCGTGGCTCGCCTTGCCGTTGCCACCGGCGGTGCGCCGGCCCTTGCCGAGCGCGCAGTGCGCACCGGCGCCGCGGTGGCCGGCGCAGAGGTCTGCGGCGGTGGCGCCGGCGCCCGTCGGACGCAGCGCGGCCGCCCACAGCGCGACGGCCGCCACTGCGGCGAACGCCAGGAGCCACCTGGCGAGCCGGACGTTCACGTGCAGGGCGAATCGGGAAGGCACCGATCGCAGGCTAACCGCCCGCGGCGCCGGCGCGCCACCCGGGGACGAACGTCCGGTGGTGTCAGACGGCCGCCCCCTGCTCCAGCGGCAGGCCGGCGTCCCGCCAGTCGTCCTTGCCCTCCGCGAACTTGCGGACGTTCGAGTAGCCGAGGGCGATGAGCTGGTTCGCCGCGGCCTCCGAGTTGCGGCATGCGAGGTTCGAGCAGTAGGTGACGATCGCGGCGTCCCGGTCCGGGAGGAGCTCCGGCGCACGCTGCGCCACCTCGCGGAACCCGATGTGGATCGCGCCCGGGATGTGTCCCTCCTCGTAGTGCTGCGGACCGAGGGTCTCGACGACGGTGACGTCGCCGGCGTCGACGAGCGCGGCGAGTTCGGTACGGGTGATCGTGGCGGCCATGGGTGCTCCTTCTCGAGCAGGTCGGATTGGTGTGCGACACAGCCTGCGGCCCGTTCCACGCCGCGTCCAAGACCGGCTCGATGTGGCGCCATACGCAACGCGTCAGGCGCCCGTCGGCGTCACCCCGCGGCGACCCAGCCCTCGCGGGCACGGATCTCGCGCGCCGCGCCGAGGATCGCGTCGATCGTCCCGGAGCGACGGTGCTCCGGCCAGATCAGCGCGAACGGGAACGTGACCGGCTCGACGAGCTCGAGGAGCACGGAATCGCCGAGGTGCTCAGCGAAGGCCACCCGCGGATAGAGCACCACGCCGAGGCCCTCCTTGACCGCGCGCATCCCGAGGTGGGCGTAGGGGTCGGGGACGGTCTTCGGGGTGAACCCCGCGGCCGCGCAGGCGTCGAGCACCGCCGACGTCCACCCCGAGCTGTCTTCGCTCCCGGCCACGATGAACGGCTCGTCGCGCAGGTCCGAGAGCGACACCGGCGTCCCGCGCTGCGCGAGCGGGTGCGCCGCGGCGATGTGCACCACGGCCTCGGCGTCGCACACCCGTTCGTAGGCGAGACCCGGCTGCTCGACCGGGCAGTAGCCGAGCGCGAGATCGAGGCGGCCGCTCTTCACGTCGCGCTGCATCGCCCCCGTGGAGTCCTCGCGGGTGTAGAGCATCACGCCCGGCGCGAGCTCGGCACAGCCCGCCACGAACGTCGGCGTGATCCCGAGCCGCGCCGGCGGAGCGACGCCCATGTGGAGGCGCCCCTCGGCCGTCCCGTCGAGCTCGCGGACCGCGGCGAAGACCTCGTCGGCCTGCGACAGCAGCTCGCGACCCCGGGCGAGGAGCAGCTCCCCTGCCGGCGTGAGGTCGACCTGCCGCGGCGTGCGTTCCAGGAGCTGCGCTCCCAGCTGCTGCTCGAGCTGGCGGATCGCCGTGCTGAGCGGCGGCTGGGCCATGTGCAGTCGCTCGGCCGCACGGGTGAAGTTCCGCTCCTCGGCGACCGCCACGAAGTACCGGAGCAACCGGAGTTCCGGGGTCATCCGCGACACGTTACCGCTCGCGTATGGCACCACATCGAGCCGGTCTTGGACACCTCGGCGGTGGCGGCGCAGGCTGTGCCGCACCACCACACGACTGCTCGAGAGGAGCACGCCATGAC
>JAVHXX010000308.1 GCA_031119595.1 Patulibacter sp.
GACGCCGACGGCGCCACCGACGATGCCGAGCCCGCCGGGGACCCGGCCGCGCCGGCCACGATCGACGCACAGCGCGAGGACGGGAGCCGCAAGCGCCTGCGCCAGCTCACCCACGAACGCCTCGGCATGCGCGGCCTGTCGCCGAAGAAGGCACTCGGCCAGAACTTCCTCGTCAGCGACCACGTGATGGCGCAGATCGAGGGCTTCGCGCAGATCACCGAGGACGACGTCGTCCTGGAGGTCGGCGGTGGCCTCGGCGTGCTCTCCGAGCGCATCGCCGAGACGGCCAAGCACCTCCACATCATCGAACTCGACGACAAGCTCGCCGACCTCCTCGAGGAGATCCTCGAGGGCAAGCCGGTCACCGTGCACCGCGGCGACGCCGTCCAGTTCGACCTCACCTCGCTCGATCCGGCCCCGAACGCCTTCATCGCGAACCTCCCGTACAGCGTCGCCGCCACGGTGGTGCTGCGCGCCGTCCACGAGATGCCCGAGGTCGACCGTTGGCTCGTGATGGTGCAGAAGGAGGTGGGCGTGCGGTTCGCCGCCCGCGCCGGCACCAAGGAATACGGCGTCCCGAGCGCCCTCGCGCAGCTCAGCACCACGGTGAAGCTCCAGAAGAACGTCGCCCGGTCGGCGTTCCTCCCGGCCCCGCACGTGGATTCGGTGCTCATGAGCCTCACGCGCACCGCCCCGCCGGCGGAAGCCGGCATCCGGCGACTGATCTCCTGGGGCTTCCTCCACCGCCGCAAGGCGCTCTCGAAGTCGCTGTCGATCGCCATCGGCGACCCGAACACCCGCGAGGCCACGCGCGAGTCGCTCATCGAAATCGGCATCCGCGAGGACGCCCGCGCCGAGCAGCTCTCCGCCGATGAATTCCGCCGCCTTCACACTGCCCTGGTCGCTCGGGGGATCGGCGGCCTCCAGTGACCACCGATTCGTCGCGTGCCACCGTGCGGATCGCCGCGCCGGCCAAGATCAACCTGAGCCTGTTCGTCGGCCCGGTCCGCGAGAGCGACGGTCGTCACGAGCTCGTCACGGTCTTCCAACCGCTCGACCTCCTCGACGAGATCGTCGCCGAGCAGGACGCGACCCTCACCGCCGACGTCGTCGAGTGCGTCGGCGTCGAGGGCCCGAACCTCGCCGCCGACGCGCTCGCCGCCTACCGCGCCGAGACCGGTTGGGACGGTGCCCCGATTCGCCTCACGATCACGAAGCGCATCCCCGTCGCCGGAGGCATGGCCGGTGGCTCCGCCGACGCCGCCGCGGCGCTCCGGGTCGCCGCCGCGTTCGCCGCCGACCCCGACCGCGACCGCCTCGAGGCGATCGCCCGCCCGCTCGGCGCCGACGTGCCGAGCCAGGTCCACGGCCGCCGCGCGACCGGCCTCGGTGCGGGGGAGACCCTCCGGCGCTCCGCGGCCCGTCCCGACTGGGAGGCCGTCGTGCTCCCGGTCGACGCGCAGCTGTCCGCCGGCGCGGTCTATGCCGAGGCCGACCGCCTCGTCGACCCACGCACCGACGAGGAGATCCGCGATCTGCGCGTGGCGGTGCTCCAGGCCGAGCGCAGCATCGGCGTCGAGCAGGCCGGCCTCGCCATCAACGACCTCCAGACCGCCGCCCGTCGGCTGTGTCCCGAGATCGACGCCGCGATCTCGTTGCTGCAGCAGCACGGCGCCGAGCACGCGATGGTCTCGGGTTCCGGCCCGACCGTCGTCGGCCTGTTCGCCCCCGGCACCGCGACGGCGGTGCAGGCGGCGATCAGCGTCGAACGCCCCGCGATCTTCGCGCTGCCGGAATCCCGCCACACGCTCGAGCCTCCGCGCTGGCCGTGATGGTGTGAAGCCGCTCTGGCTGGTCATCGCCGCCGTCCTGCTCGCCGCCGCGTGGCGGCTGCGGATGCTCGGGCGCACCGGCCGGGTCCTCGCCGCCGCGGCGGCGGTTATCTGCGCGCTGCCGGGGTTCGGCATCGTCGACCTGCCCAGCATCGACACCGTCGTCGGGGAGATCGGCTCGAGCCTCGGCGCGTGGACCTACCTGCTCGTGGGGGCGTGCGCGTTCCTGGAGACCGGCGCGTTCCTCGGCTTCATCGTGCCCGGCGAGACGATGGTCCTCTTCGGCGGCGTGCTCGCCGGCAACGGCACCATCGAGCTGGTCCCGCTCATCGGGATCGTCTGGGCCTGCTGCATGGGCGGCGATCTCACGTCCTACGCGATCGGGCGTCGCTACGGCCGGGAGTTCCTCCTCAAGTACGGCGCGAAGGTGAAGGTCGGGGAACCGCAGGTCGCCTACGTCGAGGACTTCTTCGTCCGCCACGGCACGCTGACGCTGTTCGTGGGCCGCGCGATCGGCGTGGTCCGCCCGCTCGTGCCGTTCCTCGCCGGGTCGACCCGCCTCGCGTTCCCGCGCTTCCTCGGCATCGACCTCGTCGCGACGTTCGTGTGGTCGACCGTCATGTGCGTCCTCGGCTCGGTCTTCTGGGAGAACTTCGACGAGCTCACGAGCATCGTCAGCCGTCTCCTGTTCCTCATCGGCGCCGTCGCCGTGGTCGCCGCCGTGTCGGCCTTCGTCATCTCGGCGTGGCGATCCCCGCGCCGCCACGCCGCCATCGACGCCTGGCTCGGCGACCTCGCCCGCGACCGTCCGAAGGTCGCGAAGCCGATCCGCGGCGCGTGGGCGTTCGTCGGGCGCGTCGAACCGCACGTGCCCGGCGGCGGGCGGCGGCGCGAGGCGGCCGCCCCGGTCGGTACCGTGCCCGAGAGCGATCCCGCTCCGCCGGCTGCGGACGCGACCACCACCCCGAGCCATGACCGCTGAAACCACGTCCGTCGTCGTCGCCGTCATCTGCGGCGTCACCTGCCTCGGGTTCTGGATCTGGCTCGTCGCCGTCCCGGTCGCGCGCTCCTTCGACGGGGGGCTGCGCCGCACGCTCGCCGTCGTCCTGAGCACGTACACCCTGATGATCGGGATCGGCATCGGGTCGGGGATCGGCCTCCTCGTCGCCTACTACTGGGACCGCATCGCCGCTTGACCGGCCGACCCGCGCGTCAGGAATTTGCGCCGCACACTTAGACTCGGCTGATGGCCGACGCCCCAGAGTTCACTGCGCTCGCGCAGATCGCCGAGCGTCTGACCGCCGCCGGAAGCCCGCCGGCCGTGGCTCGCGCACTCGGTGCCGCCCTCCGTTGCAGCGCCGTCGTCCGCGATCCGAGCGGCGCGACGGTCGCCCTCGTGGCCCGGTCGGCTCTCGAGGAACGCACCCTCCGAACCCGCGACAACCTCGACGTCCGCGAACTCGTGATCGGCGGCCAGGTCGTCGGTTCGGTGGCGCTCGCCTGGCACGACGGTGCCCCGGACGCGCCCATCGTGCAGATCGGCCTCGGCCTGCTCGCCGCCGCGATCGCGCTCTCCCACGACCCGGCCGGGAGCGATGGTGCCGAGCTGGCCCGCCTCCTCGGCGAGCTCCTCAGCCGCGGCGCCGGCCCCGTGCCCGCCGAGCTGCTCGAGCGCATCACGGCCCTCGAGCCGTCGCCGGTGCCCCGTTCGGTGCTCGTGGTCCGCGCGCAGGCCGTCACCCCGCTCGACGAGGGCTGGCGCGACGCGCTCCTGGAGAGCGTCGCCTCCGCCGCCTCCGAGGCCGAGCCCCGCAGCACCGTCCTCTCGATCGACCTCCAGCGCGTCGGCGCCGCCCCGGTCGTCGTGGTGCCGGGCGACGATGCCGCCGCCCTCCGCGTGGCCGAACAGCTCGTCCGCCGGCTCGAGCCCCAGGCCACGAAGGTCCGCGCCACGGTCGGCTGCAGCCGCGCCGTGCCGTCCGTCGAGGAGCTCGCGCGCGCACGCGACGAAGCCCTTCTCGCAGCCAACGTCGCCTTCGCCGGCGGCGACGCCCTCCTCGCCTTCGAGGAGACCGGCTCGTACCGGCTCCTGCTGCCGGCGATGACGAACGACGTCGGTGAGCTCGAGCGGTTCTACGAGGAGACCGTGGCGCCGCTGATGGCCTACGACCGCCAGTACGAGACCGAGCTGGTCCGCACCGTCGAGGCGTTCCTCGAGAACGACGGCAACGTCGCGGGGACCGCCCAGGCGCTCTTCACCCACCGCCATACCGTCCGCTACCGCCTCGAGCGCGTCCGCGAGCTCGCCGGCCTCGACGTCGGTTCCAGCGACGGACGTGAGCGGCTGTCGCTCGGCCTCAAGGCGATGCGCGTGCTCGGCATCGCACGCCAGCAGGCGACCGAGGGCGGCGGCAACGCGGTCCCCGCGGCGCGCCTGCGCGCGAACTCGCGCTGAGCTCGCCCCAACCCGGGCGACGCCCGAGGAGCACCGCGCCGACCGGACTGGATCGCTCAGCCCGCCGGAAGCTTCGTTCCGAAGGTGGCGGATTCATACCGGAACCCCCTTTCCGGTAGATCAGTGACGGACGTCACGCTAGGCTCGATGCACCTCGGAATGGTCATTCCGAAGGCGCGTATTTCCGGGGCCAATCGGCCTAGGCTGGTCCAACGTGGGTCCAGTTTTCGTCCTTTAGAGGGGGCCGAAACTGGTTCAACGTCCACCAATCGTCCAAACGAAGCTCAAGCCGGCCCGTCTCGTCGCCGATGCTTCGTGTGCGCGCCAGGAAACAACGCCGCTCCATCCCGTTCTCATGCACACCGCCGCCACCACCACGCTGCCTCGCCGGATCTCGGTCCGTCGTCCGCGGTGGAGCCCGTTCGTCGCACCGACCTTCGTCGTGATCGCGGCTTCGGCGCTCGTCGCCGGCACGGTCGGTGCCCTGGATCAGTCGGTGCTCTCGGTGCCCCACACCAACCAGACGGTGCACGCCGCGAAGCCGCAGGTCTGGAACGCCACCCCGACGACCGAGTCGCCGGAGGCCGCCGCGCAGGGCCTGCACCCCTACGACTTCAACCGCAATCTGATCCCCGGCATGCTGGTGCATGTCGTCCGGGACGCCGACGGCACCGTCGTCGCCGGCGGCGTCACCGTCCGCCGCACCACGGCCTCCGGCGCCGTCATCGACAGGCGCGGCACCGACGACGTCATCCTCGGCGCCGGCACCGGCTCACCCGGCGTCTCGGGCTCCGGCAGCACCTCCGGCCCCGCCGCCGGCACGTCGACCGCGCCGGTCACCGTCCCCGTCGTGACCCCCGGCGACGCCGACAGCGACGGCGACGGCCTCACGGACAAGCAGGAGCTCGCCCTGGGCAGCAACCCGCTCTCCGCCGACACCGACGGCGACGGCCTCCCCGACGCCTGGGAAGCCCGCTACGGCACGAACATCCGCGTCGCGGACGCCTGGGTCGACACCGACGGCGACGGCATCGACGACCGCACCGAGTACCACCTCGGCCTCGATCCGACGAAGGTCAACACCACCGGCACCGGCCCCGACGACGGCCAGGAGGACTCCGACGGCGACGGCGTTCCGAACGCCGTCGAGGTCCTGCTCGGCAGCGACCCGGGTGACCCGAACTCGATCCCCGACGCCTACCGTCCCGCGCCGCCCGCACCCGTCGACACGGCCCCGTCCGGCCCCGCCCCGACGCCCGTCACCGACCCGACGCCCACGCCCACGGAGTCGACCCCCGCGCCGAGCGACGACGCACCCGTCGACTCCTCGCCGATCGACCCGTCGCCCATCAGCGACGCACCGGCCGACCCGGGCGCGGCCCCCAGCGCGCCGTCGACCACCGACGACACGCCGGCGCCGACCACCGGCAGCGACCAGACCGCACCGGCCACGCCGTCCGAACC
>JAVHXX010000003.1:0-16997 GCA_031119595.1 Patulibacter sp.
GCGGATCGAGCAGCACGGAAACCCCAATCTGCGCGGTGATGCCCGGACCGGCCGCGAGCTCGGTGGTCGTCCCGGCGCCGGCGGTCGTGCCGTAGACGACGTAGTCGCCCTTGTCGGTGACGACGACGATGTCGCCGAGGCCGTCGTGGTCGACGTCCCCCGCTGCCGTCGCGCCCCAGAGCGCGGCGCCCGAGGGGATGCGGTACGAGATCGCCCGCGTGCCGAGTTCGAGGGTCGGGTCGACCCCGACCGGCGGGGTCGAGGCGCCGAAGATCACCACGACGGTGGTGTCGTACGCGCGATAGAGGACGTCGGTCTTGCCGTCGCCGTTGAAGTCGCCGGCGCTGCCGAGCAGGTTGCCGCCGTTCGTGCCGGTGAGCACGAGCGGGCCCGGCGCGGCCGAGGCACCCGTCGGTGCGGCCAGCGCGCCGATCGGTGCGAGGAGCATCGCCGCGGTGGCGGCGACGGTGAGGGGTGAGCGCGCCCGACGGGCGCGCGGCAGGGATCGGGACATGCTGCTCAGCTCGTGGTGATCGAGAGTCCGGAGGCGGGGATCGTGTGCGCCTCGTACACGGAGGCGCCGGTCGACGCGGTGAAGGCGAGGTGCGCGGGCGCCGGCAGGGTCATCGTGCGGGACATCCGCAGCGACCCGTTCACGTAGACCGAGACGACGCCGTTCTTGGAGACGATCCGCACGGCGATCTTCGACCCGCGCAGCGTGACCCCGGGATCGGCGGTCTGCAGGTAGCGCAGCGAGGTCCCCGAGACGCCGTCGGCCCAGCCGACGAAGTTCGCGCTCGGGTCGCCGGGTTCCTTGACCTCGTCGAAGGCGAGTGCGAGCCCCTGCAGGCCGCCGAAGCCGAGCAGTCCGGCGCCGCCACCGAGGTAGCCACCGAGTGGATCGGTGCCGTCGGACGACAGATCGTCGGGGAGGAACGCGACGGTCGTCCCCTCCCCCGCGCCGTTGCCGCCGCTGTTCGTGAGCGTGAACGAGATCGTCTTGCCGTTGAGGTCGAGCGGAGCCCGCCAGACGATGCTGCCGACCTTGCCGGCCGCGGCCGTGGCGAGCACCTGGTCGCCTCCGCCACCGTTGCCGTATGCGGCGCCGGTCGCGGTCCAGCCCGAGTCGACGATCTTCGTGGGCAGGTCCGGGGTGTTCGGGAGGACGCAGGTGTCGGTCTGGACGAAGTGGTTCGCGCCTGCCGCGAGCTTGACCGACGCCCCTGGCCCGTAATACGGCGGGGTCGGCTGGGCGACGCCGTTGAAGGTGACGCTCGTGACGAACGTGCAGTCGGTGTAGACGAACTGGTTCGGGGTGATCGGGGAGAAGTCGCGGTAGGCCGAGATGTCGCACGGATCCCCGGCCTGGAACGCTGCGCGCGTGAACGCCTTCGTCTCCCCGTTCGCGCCGTGGATCGGGTCGTTCGCGACGTTGCACGTCGCGGTCGCGTCGTAGGTCAGCTGCTTCAGCGGGCGTCCGTACGGCCCCACGACGGTGAGCTTCACGTCGAGTGACGCCGTCGCCGCCGGGCCACCGCCGCCGCTCGGGCTCGTGGCCGTGCCGTGCGTGAGCACCCAGGTGCCCGTGGCGCCGTACTGCGAGACGAGCAGGTCATCCACGCCGTCGCCGTCGAGGTCGCCACCGCCGAACAGGTACCCGCTCGACCGACCGGGTGGGAGCGGCACCGACGGCGATCCGGCGACGTCGAGCGTGGCCGGGGGCCGGGGCACACTCGTGATCAGGTGGAGCGGGCCGTTCGGACCGACGTCGTCGGTGTAGCGGTAGGCGACGATGTCGTCGCGGCCGTCGCCGTTCTGGTCGCCGGCCGCGACCACGGCAGTCGTGTTGGTGCTGCCGTCCGCGAGTGTGACCTGCGGGTCGCCGGACGGCAGGCTCGTCGGCGTGCCGCGGCGCCCGAAGATGATCTTCGCGCCGGAGAGAACGAGGTCGTCGAGACCGTCGCCGTCGACATCGCCGATGCCGTCGATCTGGCTGAGCTGGTCGCCGGGGGTGGTCGGGAGTTTCAGCGCGCCCGCGCCGAGCGTCGCCGAGACCGAGAAGGTGCCGGACCGGCCGTAGAGGACGTAGCTCGAGTCGGGCTTGTTGCTGGTCACGCCGACGTCCGTCCTGCCGTCGCCGTTGAAGTCCCCGAGGGCCGACAGCCGCACCGGCACGTAGACGCAGTGGTACTGGAACCAGATCCAGGCGCAGGTCTGGGTGCTGTTGATCAGCGAGACCCGCGCGTTCTGGGTGTTCGGGTCGAGCGTGCTCAGGCGCGGGCCGCCGCGGACGATCGCGGAGCCGAGGTCGCCGCGGGCGACGGCGAGGTCGTCGATGCCGTCACCGTCGAAGTCGCCGATGCCGCGGATGTCGGTGGTGCCGCCGCGCAGTTTGAACTTCGAGGCGCCTGCGCCGGCGCCATCGAGGTCGATCGTGCGCCCGGCGACGGCCGACGAGCCGTAGACGACGTAGTCGAGCGATGCCGTCGCGAGGACGAGGTCGGCCTTGCCGTCGTGGTCGACGTCTCCGGCGCGGGCGGTCTGCACGAACCCGCCTGCCTGGGTCGTGGTGTACGTGGTGACGCGGGCGCCCTGCGGCTGCGTGAGGTCGAGGTCGACCGGCGCGGAGCGCGTGCCGCGGACCACGTAGGCATTCGCGTTGCTGACGAACGCCGCATCGCCGATGCCGTCGCCGTCGAAGTCGCCGAGGAGCGCACGCGTCAGACCGAAGCCGTTGGCGTTGCCGGGCAGGCCGGGCGTGGTGACGACGCTCGTGAGCTTGAGCGGGTTGACGGCCGCGGACGCCGACGGCGCACCGAGGATCACCGCGGCTCCCGTGACGGTGACGACGAGCGCAGCGGACCGCAGGCTTCGCAGGAACGGGGACGGCGTCTGGACGGGACGCCGGAGGACACGGGACATGGCCGCTCTGGGTGGGTGGCGGGTCGGCCGCAGGCGGCCGTGGGACAACGCCGACCCTACGCCCGAGCGTGCCGCCTTTCAGAACGTGGTTCCAGAAGCGCTCGACCGAGGTCGCCCGGGACGGAGGCGGAACCCTTCCTCGCAACCGCCGGTGGCGGCCCGCGGGGTCAGTCGTCGATGGTCTCCAGCGCCGCCGCGCGACCGCGGAGGTAGTCGGTCGAGGCGGGATCGTCGACGAGCGCGGCCGCTCGCCTGAGCGCGGCGGCCGCGGCCGCCGGGTCCTGCCCGGCTCGTGCGAGGAGGTCCCCACGGGTCGCGTGCAGCGCCGCGAGGCGGTCGGCGCCGTCCACGGCATCGAGCAGCGCCAGGCCGGCGGCCGGCCCGTCGACCCGACCCGTGATCGCCGCGAGGGCGATGGCGCCGCCGAGCGTCGGGGCGACGGCCTGCAGCGCGCGGGCGAGGAGCTGGAGCGCCGGCCAGTCGACGCGTCCCGAGACGGCACGGGCGGCGTGTACGGCCTGCATCGCCGCCTCGAGGCGGAACAGGCCCGGCGCGCGGCTGGCGCCTGCCGCGTCGGCACGCCGCAGATATCCCTCGCCCTCGCCGATCATCGCGGCGTCCCAGTCGGCGGGATCCTGCTCGTCGAGGGGGACGAACGCCCCGGCGCGGGCCGGGGCGCGCGACAGCGACAACGCGATGACGGCCGCGAGACCCCAGGCCTCAGGCTCGTCGTCGAGCAGCGCGGCGGTCGACACGGCGAGGTGCAGCGCCTCACCGGCGAACGAGCTCGGATCGTCGTGGCGGCCGCCGTCGGCGTCGCGCCAGGCGATCGCGTAACAGCCGTAGATCGCCTCGAGGACGGCCGGGAGCCGGGTCGGCATCACGTCGCGCCCCGGGACCGCGAACGGGATCCCGGTGTCGCGGATGCGCCGCTTCGCGCGGACGAGCCGCTGCGCCAGGGTCGCCGTAGGGATCCCGTACGCCGCGGCGATCCGGGCGGCATCGAACCCGAGCGCGCACTGCAACATGAGCGGCGTGCGGATCGCGGCGTCGATCGCGGGATGCGCGCACGCGAACAGCAGCTCGAGCCGCCGGTCACCGATGGCGTCCGGCTCGAACGCCTCGAGCGGCCCCGTCACGCGGGGGTCGCGGTCGGGATCCCACGCCTCGCCCGTCCGGTGGGCCGACGACTTCCACACGTCGCGTTGTCGGTTGCGTGCCACGGTCAGCAGCCAGGCGTCGGGGTGGTCCGGCACGCCGGCCTGCGGCCACGTCACGAGCGCCTGCTCGAACGCGTCCGCGACGGCGTCCTCGGCGAGCGCGAGGTCGCGGCTCGCCGAGGCGAGCATCGCGACCAACCGCCCGAACGACGCGCGCGCGGCCACCTCGGCCGCGGCGCGTGCATCGCCCGTCACGCGCTCCGGACCCACTCACCTCCGACCGTGTGGATCGCGCTGGGACGGACCTCGACGGTCCCCCACTCGGCCGCCGGGGCCTGCCGCGCCCACTCGAGCGCGGCGTCGAGGTCGGCGACGTCGATGACGAAGACCCCGCCGAGTTGTTCCTTCGTGTCCGCGAACGGCCCGTCCTGGATGCGGACGTCGTCGCCGGTCACCGACACGGTGGTCGAGTTCGGGCTCCCGGCGAGGATCTCCGCGCCGATGAGCACGCCCGCCGCGTGCAGGGTCGCGGCGTACGCCGTCATCGCGACGCGCCCGGCCTCCATGGCCTCGGGGTCGATCGGGTGCTCGTCGGTGGGCTCGGCGTGGTGCTGGAGCAGCATGTAGCGCATGGGGTCATCCTCGCTGGTCGTTCGTCGGTCGGCCACGCGGAATGCGCGGCTCATCTGGATGACGAGCGACCTCGCGCTCGATCGACACGACTTCGCCGGGTGGCCGCGCCCTGCGACCACCTGGCGCGAATGCGCTCCCCGCTAGGCGCGCTGCAGCAGGAGCGCGGCCCAGTCGCCGAGGTTCCGGCGGCCCGTCTCGCGGAGGCCGTGCCGCTCGAACGCCGCCGCGACCTCGTCGGCCTCGTGGCGCAGCAGCCCGGAGGCGACGAGCGTGTGCGGGGGCTCGGGCGCGAACCCGGTCTCGGCGACCTGGAGCAGCAGCGGACGCAGCAGGTTCGCGGCGATCACCGGCGCAGACGGGATCGTGTCGGCGTGCATGAGGTCGAAGCGCGCGGCCTTGACCTCGACCCCGTTGACCTCGGCGTTCGTGGCGGTCGCCTCGACGCTCGCCGGGTCGAAGTCCAGGCCGACGACCGGCCCGAACCCGGCCTGCGCGGCAGCGATCGCGAGGACGCCCGAGCCGCAGCCCAGGTCGAGCATGGCGCCGGACGGTTCGAGCTCGAGGAGGAGCTCGAGGCAGAGCTGGGTGGTTTCGTGGGCGCCGGTCCCGAAGGCGCGGGCCGGGTCGATCACGAGGTCGACGAGGCCCGGCTGGGCCTCCAGCCACGGCGGCCGCACGTGCAGCTTGCCGGCGATCGTGACGGGCTTGTGGAACTCGCGCCAACGCTCGTGCCAGTCGTCGGCGATCTCCTCGGTGAAGACGTCGACCGGGATCCCGGCGACATGCGCGGCGGCAGCACCGAGGTCGGGGAGCTCGCCGGCGGCGCCGTAGACGGCGTACTCGACGAGGCCACCGTCGACGTCGCGCTCCTCGATCCCCGACGGGGCGAGCTCGAGCAGTTCGGCGAGCACGAGCTCGCTGCGATCGCGCGGGACGCGCACGGCAAGACGGATCATCGGCGCTTCCCGGCCAGGCGGCGCAGGCGTTCGCCGATGCCACCGGGGGTCTTGAGGTTGCGGTCCTCGAGCGAGTCGGCGAAGGCCTCGAGCAGCTCGCGCTGCTTCTCGTCGAGGCGGCGCGGGACGACGACGTCGAGGATGACGCGCAGCTCGCCGCGCTGATCACCGCGGCCTCGCGGCATGCCGAGCCCCTGGATCCGGACCTCTTCGCCGGGCTGCGCGCCCGCGGGCACCTCGACCGGGATGGGCCCGTCGAAGCCGTCGATCTCGAGCGTCGTGCCGAGGGCCGCGAACGGCGCGGCGACCTCGGCGATCGCGACGAGATGGTCGCCGTCGCGCGTGAAGACGGGGTGCTGACGGACGGCGACCTGCACGTAGAGATCGCCGGACGGCGCGCCGGCCTCGCCGGCGTGGCCTTCGCCGCGGAGGCGGATGCGCTGCCCGTGGGCGATGCCGAGCGGGATGTCGATGGCGACGTCGCGGCGCTGCACCACGCGGCCTTCGCCGCGGCAGGTCGGGCAGGGCTCCTCGATCATCACGCCGCGGCCGGCGCACTGGTCGCAGGCGACGGCACGCACGACCTGGCCGAAGGGCGTCCGCGCGACGGCGCGCAGCTCGCCGGAGCCACCGCACTTGCTGCAGGTCGAGGTCTTCGTGCCGGGTTTCGCGCCCACGCCGTCGCAGGTCTCGCACTGCACGATCGCGTCGAAGGACAGCTCGACGCGGCCGCCCTTGACGGTCTGTTCGAGGTCGAGGTCGAGCCGGACCAGGAGGTCCTCGCCGTGGGCGGGGCCGCCCTGGCCGCCGCCGCCGAAGCCGTCGCCGAAGAATGCGGAGAAGAGGTCGGAGAAGGAGCCGAAGCCTTCGGTCTGCGACTGGAACCCGCCGCCACGCAGGCCGTCGTGGCCGTAGCGGTCGTACGTGGCGCGCCGGTCCGCGTCGCCGAGGATCTCGTAGGCCTGGGCGGCCTCCTTGAACTTGTCCTCCGCGTCCGGGGCGTCGTTGTTGTCCGGGTGGAGCTCGCGGGCGAGCCGGCGGAAGGCCTTCTTGATGGCGCCGTCGTCGGCGTCGCGCGGGACGCCGAGGACGTCATAGGGGTCGCGTGGCACCCACCCAGTGTGCCGGAGCCCGGAGGATCACGCGGAGTCGGCGTCCTCCGGGAGGCGCTCGTCGAGCATCCGGGCGAGATCGCGGACGGCGTCCTCGAGGTCGTCGCGGCCGACCGTCTGCTCGAGCAGGAGGCGCAGGCCCGCGATCTCCCGCGCGAGGAACTCGCTCTCGGCGAGCTGGCGGGCGTTGGTTTCACGGTCCCGCTCGATGTCGATCTTGTCGCGGTCGGCCTGGCGGTTCTGCGCGAGGAGGATCAGCGGCGCCGAGTACGCCGCCTGGGTCGAGAAGGCGAGGTTGAGCAGGATGAACGGGTACGGGTCCCACCGCAGCACGACCACGGACACGTTCACCACGATCCACACCACGACGACCACGGTCTGGAACACGAGGTAGCGCCCGGTGCCGAGGCCGCGGGCGAGCTTCTCCGCGAAGCGACCGAAGGTCTCGGGGTCGTAGGTGGGCCCGCCGCCGGTGCCGCGGGGCTTGTCGAGATCGTCGCCGCGCATCTAGTCCCTCGCCGCCGCGGCCTCGCGCCAGCCGTCGGGCAGGAGCCGGTCGAGGACGTCGTCGATGGTGACGGCACCGAGCAGGCTGCCCTGCTCGTCGACGATCGGGATCGCGACGATGTCGTAAGCGGCCAGGCGCTGGGCACAGGCGGCGTCCGAGACGGATGGCAGCAGGGGTTCGAGGCCCTTCGCCAGGCAGCGGCTGAGCGGCCGGGACGGCGGTTCGCGGAGCAGGCGCTGGAAGTGCACGACGCCCATGTAGCGGCCGGTCGGCGTCTCGGTCGGTGGCTGGCACACGAACACCTGCGCCGCGATCGGCGGTGACAGTTCGGGGTCGCGGATGCGCGCGAGGGCCTCGGCCACGGTCGTCTCGGGAGAGAGCGTGATCGGCTCCGGGGTCATGAGACCGCCGGCGGTGTCCGGGTCGAATCGCAGCAGACGCCGAACCGGCTCGGCCTCCTCCGGATCCATCGCCTCGAGCAGCTGGCCGCGACGTTCGAGGGGGAGCTCGCCGAGGAGGTCGGCGGCGTCGTCGGCCTCCATCTCGTCGAGCACGCGCGCGGCGCGCTCGAGGTCGAGCCCTTCGACGATCTTCACCTGTTCGTCCTCGGAGAGCTCCTCGAGGACGTCGGCGAGGCGCTCGTCCTGGAGGGCGTCGGCGAGGGTGCGCCGACGCTCGGGCGGGAGCTGGCGGATCGCCTCCGCCATCTGCACCGGATGGAGTTGCTCGATCGCCGCGGTCCGGCGCGTGTGGACGTCGTCGTCACCGAACACGCCGGCGGCATCGCTCCAGGCGATGATCTCCGGCGGCTTGCGGCGACCCGGCAGGCCGCCGCCGGCGAGCGCGATCGTCGCGAGCTCCCACGAGTGCAGCAGGCCGACGGTCGGGGTGATGGCGACGTCGACGATGCGCCGGCCACGCACCGAACGCCGCAGGAGCTCGCCGACCACGAGGTGTTCGCCCTCGCGCAGCTCGAACTCGCGGAGGTTGATGCCGCCGCGCCGCAGGCGCACGCCCTCGGCCTCGATCTCGCCGATCCGGCCGATGCCGATGAACACGCTGCGGCGCTGCACGCGCACCACGAAGCCGTTGACGCGCGGCGGCGCGTGGCCCGCCGTCCGGGAGAGGACGACGTCGACGACGTGCCCGACCTCGCCGCCGTCGGCACCGACGAGCGCGAGCCTCGCGAGGCGCGTCACGTAGAGCAGACGGCGTTCCATCCCGAGCATTCTGCCGGGCAGGGTCCGCGTCGCGGTGTCCGGTCGCGGCGCAGGCGTGCCGGGGCCGGTACCCCGCGCGCCCGCGCCCGTCAGACGAGGAGAGGAGTACCCCCGCCCAGTGCGCCGTCGACGAGCATGAGCGGCGCCAGTTCGTCGAACGCGTCCACCACGTCCGGGTCGAACTGGGCACCGCGGAGCCGGTGGATCTCTGCCACCGCGTCGTCGACGGCCCAAGCCTTCTTGTACGGCCGCTCGTGCGTGAGCGAATCGAACACGTCCGCGACGGCCACGATCCGGCCGCTGAGCGGGATCGCCGTCTCGGAGAGGCGGTTCGGATAGCCGCCGCCGTCCCACCGCTCGTGATGCGACAGCGCGATCTGCGCGGCGTACTGCAGCGCCGCCGACGTGCTGCCCTCGAGCATCGCCGCGCCGGTCGACGGATGCGTGCGCATCTGGTCGAACTCGTCCTCGGTGAGGCGGCCCGGCTTCAGCAGGATCGAGTCGGGGACGGCGATCTTGCCGATGTCGTGCAGCGACGACGCCTGGTGGATCAGCTCGCACTCCGTGCCGGGCAGGCCCAGCTGGAGGGCCACCTGGTAGGCGGTGTTCGCCACCCGCTGCGTGTGCTGGAACGTGTCGTCGTCGCGGAATTCCGCGGCGAGTGCGAGGCGCCGGAGCGTCTCGAGGCGGGCCATCTCGAGCTCCTGGAGCATGCGGGCGTTCTCCATGGCGACGGCCGTCGAATCCGCGAGCGCCTGGAGCATCTCGATCTCCGGACCGGACGCCACGTGCTCGTCGGCCCAGTACACGCCGATCGCGCCGACGGGGGCGAGCTGCCGGATCGGTGTCATCACGAGGCTCTTCACGAAGGTCGCCCGGTACGCGTCCTGCGGGATGCGGTCGTCGAGCGTGATGTCCGGGATCGAGGCGGCGCGCCGGTTGAGCATCGCCCAGCCGCTGATGCAGGCCTCGAGTGGGAACTTCTGCCCCTTCCAGAGGGGCGAGATCGCGTCTTCGTCGACGTAGTGGCAACGGGTGTCGTCGCGGAGCACGAAGGTGGCACCGTCGGCGCCGGCGATGGCCCGCGCGGACGTCTTCACGACCCCCTGGATCTCGGCGACCGTCCGTGCGATGGACAGCTGCTGGATCGCGTCGACGAGCATCTTTGCCCGGTCGTAGTCAGAACGCAGTGTGGTCACGCAACACCCCCCGTGTAGATCGTGAAAGTCCTGGTCTCTGCGATCGACCGTAGCGCCGCAGGAGGGTCCGGACACGACCGTCCGGTCGAACCTGGACGACTGGTCGAACCTCTTCTATTTTCCGGTGTGAGGTCCGGTGGTGCGCAGCGAACCGGAGCGTCAGCCCTCGTAGACCTCGGCGACGTAGCGCGAGAGCTGGTCCGCGGCCGACCGCACGATCGCGATCGACCCCGCGTAGTCCATGCCGAGCGGGCCGATGAGCGACACGATCCCGAGCGGGCGACGCGGCAGGCCGTACGCGCCGGCCACGTGCGAGAGCGTGCGCAGGGCCGGATCCGGGTTCTCCGACCCGATCCGCACGACGACGTCGCCGGTGCCGAGTGCCGCGCGCAGCTGCCCGAGCATCGACCGTCGCTGTTCGAGCAGTTCGAGCAGTTCGCTGGCGACCGTGAGGTCGCGTCCACGCATGAGCCGCGCCGTGCCGTCGACGTAGAGCGAGTCCTCGCCGGCGTCCTCGAGATCGGTGAAGGTCGTGGAGACGGTGCCGAGGAAGGCGCTCTCGCGCGGGCCGAGCCCGGAGTCACGGAGCCGCTGGCCGAGCATGCGAGCCCCGAGGCCGAACCCGACGAGGCGCTCGTTGAGATATTCCGCCGCCCAGGCCACGAGCCCGGCATCGACGCGGTCCTCGAACGTGAACACGCGGCGGGTCACGCCACCGGTCGACGTGATCACGACGACCGCGACGACGTGCGGTTGCAGGGCGAGGACCTCGATGTGACGGATCGTCGCCGTCCCGAGCGGCGGGGCCGACACGACGGCGAGGAGGTCGGTGAGTTCGCTGAGGCGGGCCGACACGAGCCGCATCGCGGCGTCGAGCTCGCGGCGGATGAGGTCGAGGTCGACCGACACGGCCGGCGTGTCGTCGATGAGGTGGTCGACGTAGTACCGCCAGCCGGCATCGGTGGGGACGCGCCCGGCGGACGTGTGCGGATGGTTCAGGAGGCCGTGCTGTTCGAGCCAGGCGAGTTCGTTGCGGATGGTCGACGGGCCGGCGCCGATCTCGAGATCCGCCGCGAGGCTCTTGCTCCCGACCGGCAGCGACGTCTGCTGGTAGACGGCGACCACCTTGCGCAGCACCAGCTCCTGGCGCCCGCTGAGCTCCGGTTCGTGGGGCTGCGGCGACATGACTCCAGTGTACGGAGCGACTCCGCGCCGTCCGAGGGGCCTGCGCCGCGTTCGCCCGATGCGGCGCGGCGCCGCCGCCACGAGTTCGTCGATCGGGGTTGCGCAGCCGCCACGGCCGGTGCTACGGTCGGCTCCGGCCTTCCGAGGCCGGCCTATGCGTGTTCGATAGCCCTCAGCCGCCCCGACTCGCCGCCTGACGCATCCCGTCGCGCGGCCGCGTGCTGATCCGCTGCCGACCCCGACCTCGAAACCGAGGTACCGCATGTCATCGACCCTGATCGATGCCCGCCAGCTCGCCCGCCGTTTCGGCGAGCACACCCTCTTCACCACCTTCGACCTGCGCATCGCCGCGGGCGAGCGCGTTGCGCTCGTCGGCGACAACGGCACGGGGAAGTCGACGCTGCTCCGGCTCCTCGCCGGACGGGACCGGCCCGACGGCGGCCGCGTCGAGCGGCACGGGTCGCTCGCCTACCTCCCGCAGCTCGGGCGCGCCCGTCGGGAGTCGACGACCGTCCGCGGTGCCGCGCTCGAAGCGCTCGGCGTGGCGCAGCCGACCCGCGTGCTGGACCTCGCCGAGCGCTGGCTCGGCGGCGACGTCGCCGAGCGCGCGGCGATCGATGCATGCGTCGCCCGGCGACGCCAGCGCGGCGAGTCCACCTGGTTCGCGAGCGACGACCCGATCGAGGCGCACGCCGCCGCGCTCGAGGCATGGCTCGCGGCCGGCGCCGACACCGCCGACGCCGACCTCGCCACGGGCGCTGCGCGCATCGGCCTGCCGCCGGACCTGCTCGACCGGCCGCTCTCGGCACTGTCGTCGGGGCAGGGCGTGCGGGCCGCGCTCCTCCCCCTCGCCGCCCGTCCGCACGACGCGATCCTGCTCGACGAACCCACGAACCACCTCGACGCGGGCGGCCGCGCGCTGCTCGACGACCTCGTCGGCGCGCATCAGGGCGCGCTCGTCGTCGCCTCCCACGACCGGACGTTCCTGGCGGCGCACGCCGACCGGATCGTCGAACTCGATCCGCGCGGCGGCGCCCCGCAGGTGTTCGCGGGCGGCTGGGACGCGTACGAGCGCGAGCAGGCTGCGGCACGCCGCGGCGCCCAGGAGGCGTTCGACCAGGCGACCGCGCGGCGGGACGAACTCGTCGCCGCGGAACGCGAAACCCGCCGCCGCGCCGCGGCGACCCGCGGCCGGATCCACGGCGCACCGCGCGACGGCGACAAGCACGTGAAGGAGTGGTTCTCGATGCGCGCCGACGGCGTCGAGGCGCGTGGGGCGACGGTCGGAGCGCGGGCCGCACGGATCGAGATCCCCGACAAGCCGTGGAAGGAGCGTCCGCTCACGCTCGAGCTCACGGCCGCCGAACAACGCTCCCGGTACGTCGTCGCGCTCGAGGGCGCGACGGTGCAGCGCGGCGCCTGGACCAGCCCGGTCTTCGACGTCGAGATCGCGGCCGGCGAGCGGATCCTGCTGCGCGGCGCGAACGGGTCCGGCAAGTCGACGCTCCTCGGGGCGCT
The DNA here is from genome assembly GCA_031119595.1 of Patulibacter sp. Taxonomy (GTDB): domain Bacteria; phylum Actinomycetota; class Thermoleophilia; order Solirubrobacterales; family Solirubrobacteraceae; genus JAGIBJ01. The sequence continues at coordinate 12,414 of JAVHXX010000003.1, forward strand.
CGGCGGCACCCTCCCACTCGCGTCCGGGATCCGCGACTGCGGTCCTCAGGCCGTGGTCTCGGTGCTTGGCGCCGTCGAGGAGGCGCTCGCCTCCGAGCAGGTGCTCGTCGACGCGGTCCGCGCCCTCACGGGCCTCGACCCGGCCCCCGCACGCGGCCGCCTCGCCCAGGTCGGGCTCCTCGCCGAGCTGGCCGACCGCCCCGCGAGCACGCTCTCACCCGGTGAGCGCACCCGCGCGGAGCTCGCCGTGCTCGGCGCCCGCCGCACGACGTGCCTGCTCCTCGACGAACCCAGCAACCACCTCGACCTGCGCGCCCTCGAGGCCCTCGAGGCGGCGCTCGACGGCTGGCCCGGCGCGCTCGTCGTCGCGACGCACGACGAGGCGTTCGCCGAGCGTCTGCGCCCGACCCGCGAGCTGGTCCTCTAGCCAGCGGGCGGGCGCTGCAGGGCGCTGGCCGTCATGTCGGGGACGCCGGCGCCATCAACCGGGCGCGCCGCGGACGGCTCACCGTTCTCGAGTGCAGCGAGACGACCAGTGATCGCCGCGAGCCGTGCGTCGAGCGCCTGGGCGCCGTCCTCTTCGCGCTTGCCGGTGTCGGTCGACACGGCAACGCACAGCGCAAGGACCAGCACGGCGACCACCACAACGGCGACCTCGCCTACGGTCGTGAAGTCGCGCTTCGTCTTCAGCGTGCTCAAGCCGACGAACGCAGCTGCCCAGACGCCGAGTGCCGCGGCACCGACGTCGCTCTGCGTCGTCCAGACGGACTCGCCTCTCGCTCGCGAGGCGACGCTCCAGAACAGCGTCAGGATCGCCGCGATCGCGAATCCCACCCCGGTCGCGTTGAGTTCAGACGCCCAGATCTCCGTCCCCGCCGGGACATCGCTCACTTCGTATGCGGCGACACCGATCGGCCCGAGACCGAGCAGCAGGTAGTACGTGGACTTCAGTAGCGCGTTCATGGATCCCCCGACCGTTCGACATCACCATTCGATGACTCGATCAGGTTCCGTGTCCGGGCATGAAGGCCTCCCAGAATTCAAATGCGTTCAGGCCTGCTGGAGCACGTCGCGGTTGCGCTCGAGCACCTCGCGCACCGTCACGGCCGGGCGGCCCGTGAGGTCCGGTAGGTCGCTCGAGACCTTCTTCAGGAAACCGCGGCGCGTCGCCTCCCCGAATGACGCCATGCGGTCGGCGACCTCGTGTTCGACGCCCTCGTCGTAGAGGCGGTCGAAATAGGCGTCGTCGCCCAGCGATTCGAGCTCGACCGGCCGATCGCTGATCTCGGTGAGCAGCGCTGCGAGGTCGGCCTGGGTGAGGGCCTCGGGGCCCGTGATGTCGTAGGCCTCCTTCTCATGCCCGTCCGTCACGAGCACGGCGACGGCCGCGCGGGCGCAGTCGGCGCGGGTCACGTACGCGGTGCCGCCGTCACCGGCGTTGCTCAGCAACGCGCCACGCGCCACGGCCGCCTTCCCGGCCGGGACGAGCCCCTCCGTGTAGACGTTGTTCCGCAGGAACGTCCAGTCCATCCCGCTCTCGCGCAACGCCGTCTCGGTGGCGACGTGGTCGGGGATGAGGAAGGAGGGGTTGTCGGCGCTCGGCTGTGCCATCGACGTGTAGACGACGTGCTGCACCCCGGCCTGCGCCGCGATCGACACGGCCTGACGCTGCTGCTCGAGCCGGGTCCCCGGCTCGTTCGTGCTGATCAGCAGGAGCCGGTCGACGTCGGCCAGGTCCGCCTTGAGACCCGTCGGGTTCTTGAAGCTCGCCTTGCGCACGATCGCGCCGCGCTTCTCGAGCCCATTCAGGGCCTCGGGCGTGCGCGTGAGCAGCACCAGCTGGGTCGGGTCGACCTGGTCGAGCAGCATCTCCGCCACGCGGCGGCCGAGCCCGCCGGACGCACCGGTGATCGCGATGCTCATCGGCGGCCGGTGCGGGGCGTCGTCATGCCCCGCACCGTACCGACCACGGACGTTCCGGGCGGATCCACCAGCGGGACCGATGGCACGGCCCGCGCCGCTCAGTGCGCGGCCGGCGCCGGCGACAGGAGCTCGTCCTTCGCGGCGGTGAGCACCTCGCGCAGCGTGGTCGGCTGCTTGCCCGTGAGGTCGGCGACCGCGGTCGACACGTGGCTCAGCAGGCTCTCGCGCGCGGCGATGCCGAAGGTCACGAGCACGGGGATGATGAACGGCGGCAGGCCGGCGGCCTCGAGACCACCGGTGAGCCCGGCGTCGTCGACCTTCACGACCTCGACCGGCTTGCCGGTCACCTCGGTCAGCAGCTCGGCGACCTGCGTGTCGGTGAGGGCCTCGGAGCCGCTGATCTCGTAGGCGACGTTCTCGTGCTCGGTCCCACCGGCCAGCACCGCGGCCGCCGCGGCCGCGCAGTCGACGCGGGTCACGTACGCCGTGGCGCCGTCGCCCTTGTTCGAGTAGATCGTGCCGCTCGCGACCGCACCGGCGCCCGGCGCGATCTGGAACTCGCTGTAGAGGTTGTTCCGCAGGAAGGTGTAGGCGAGGCCCGTGGCCTTGATCGCCTCCTCGGTGTGGAAGTGCTCCTGCGTGGCGATCGCCGGGTTGTCCGCGCTCGTGAGCGGCGCCGACGTGTAGACGACGTGCTTCACGCCGGCGCGCTTCGCGGCCTCGACGGCGGCGGTCTGCTGCGCCACGCGCGTGCCGACCGTGTCGGTGCTGACGAACAGCGCCTTGTCGACCCCGGCGAGAGCCGCCTCCACCGTGGCCGGATCGTCGAAGTCGGCCTCCCGGACGATCGCGCCCTTCGCGGCGAGGTCGTCGAGCTTGGACGCGGTGCGGGTGAGCAGCACCACCGACGAGGGATCGACCTGGTCGAGCAGCAGTTCGGCGGTGAGGCGGCCGAGGTTTCCGGAGGCTCCGGTGATGGCGATGGTGGTCATGCGGGCATCCCTAATTCGTAGTCGACATGATGACGATTAAAACCGTAGCAGAGACGATCACGAATCTGCGACACTGGGTCCGTGGCCGGTCCCACCAACACCCAGTTCTCCGTCGCCGTGCACGTCCTCACGTACCTCGCCGGCATGCCCCACGACGCCGTCAGCTCCGACCAGCTCGCCGGCAGCACCGGCACGAACGCCGTCTACGTGCGCCGGGTCCTCGGTCGCCTCCGCGACGCGGGCGTGGTCGTCTCCCGCCCCGGCCCGGGCGGAGGCTGGCAGCTCGAGCACGCGCCGGCCGAGATCACCCTCGGCGACGTGTGGCGCGTCGTGCAGGAGGGGTCGACGATCTTCGGCCTCCACGCCGTCGAGCCGGCCTGCCCCGTGGGGGCGTCGATCGCCGCGACCCTCACCGAGCTCGACACCCGCCTCACGCAGAGCGTCGAGGCCGAACTCGACCGCACGACCGTCGCCGACGTGATGCCGGTGGGCGCCCTCCCCGAGGCGCGCGCGGCCGCCGCCCGCGCCTGACACCCCCCGCCCCATCCCGATCACGGGCCGCCGCCCGCGGCCACGGAACGACGAAGCCCGGCCGGTCCGCCGCGCGCTGCGACGAACCGACCGGGCTTCGGGAGCCTCGATGAGGAGGGTCGTGCCTAGGTGGCGTCGACCTTCGCGACGGCGTTGCGGATGATCGCGTTGCCGTTCTGCTCGGCGACGACGTCGAGCGTGGCGACATCGCCCTCGACCTCGCGGACCGTGCCGGAGACGGTGATCTCCTGCTCCGGGAAGCCCATGCCGCGGAACTGCACGCTCAGGGACGTGATCTTCTCCGGGCCGCCGGCGTTGTCGGTCACGGCACGCGCGACCTGCGCCATCGACCAGAGGCCGTGGAGGATCGTCGACGGGAGGCCGACCATCGTGGCGTACTCCTTGTCCGTGTGGATCGGGTTGAAGTCACCCGAGGCGCCGGCGTAGCGGACCGGCAGGAACTTGTCCGGCGTGACCTTCAGCTCGTTGATGGCGTCGCCTGCGTTGAAGGACATGCTCAGACTCCCCGGACCAGGAAGGTCCACTCGCCGGTGACGACGGTCTCGTCGGACTCGTCCTTCGAGATGGTCTCGTAGACGTAGAAGCCCTTCCCGTCCTTCTCGTAGATGTCCTTGACGGACACGTGCGTGGTGATCTCCTCACCCGCGACGATCGGGCGCGTCCACTCGAACGACTGCCCGCCGTGGACCATGAGCGCGAAGTTCATGCCGACCTCGGGGTCGAACAGCGTCGGGGTCATCGTCTGCGAGATGAACACGACGGCGAACATCGGCGGCGCGACGACGTCGGCATAGCCGGCGGCGCGGGCCGCGGCGGGATCGAGGTGGACCGGGTTGGTCTCGCCAACGGCGTTGGCGTACTCCTTGACCTTCTCGCGACCCACGGCGTAGGTGCCGGGGGCGAAGGTCTTCCCGATGGCGGAAGTGTTGACAGGCATAGGCGCGGCGCAGCTTACCGGGGCGTAGCTAGCCGCGGGCGATCCGCGGGCGAGCGTCGCTTCCAGGCGCAGGTTCGCGCCCATTTCTCCGAATCGGGCGCCCGTGACCGATCCGAATGGGTGTGGCCCGGGTTCCATCGCGCGTGATCCCGTCCCGACCGCGCGGCAGCCGCCTGCATG
>JAVHXX010000003.1:17007-21497 GCA_031119595.1 Patulibacter sp.
GCCCAGGATGCCGCTGGGCGGCGCAAGGACGCCGCCCCTCGGGGTACGATCGCACGCTCGATGCGTCGCCACGCTCCGATCGCTGCGGCGCGCGTGCCCGCGGCCGTACTTGCCGTCCTGGTCGCCGTCTGCGCGCCCACCCTCGCGCGCGCCGACGACCCCGCTCCCACGTCGACGACCCCTGCCGTCACGACGCCCACGACGCCCACCACTCCGGACGTCACCACCCCGGACACCACCTCGGCTCCGGCGGTCTCGACGATCCCGACCCAGCCCCCGGCCGTCACCGACACCGCGCCCAATCCCTGGGCCCTCGGCGACGCGATCGGCGCCCGCGAGGAGTCGCACTGGAGCCAGGCGCGTGGCGTCTACATGAACGCGCAGGGCTTCCCCGACACCCGTCTCAACGCCCTCATGCTGCAGCTCGAGGGCATGGCCGCGCTTGCGGGCCATGACGGCGCGATCCGCCACGACGACCGCATCGAGGCGACCGTCCGCGTGCTCACGCAGCCGCCCGTCCTCGTCACCCGAAATCTCCGCCCGCGCGAGGTCGGCCACATCCCCCACGCGCCCGCGTGGACGTCGATGATCGGCGAGGATCCCGAACAGGCCGTGCTGCATCCGTCGATCGACACCGCCGTGGTGCGCGCGCTCACCGCCGCCTGGCGGGTCCGCGACATCGTCCACATGGATCCCTCGACGTCCGCGCGGATCGGTGCCGTCCTCACGCAGCTCGCCGCATCGCCGTTCTACATGGGCAAGTCGCGCGCCCTCAACCAGATCAACTGGCAGGAGGAGGTGTATTCGGCGGCGCTCGAGGTCGCCGGCGACACCTCCGTCCTCCCGGCCTACCGCGAGCAGCTCGCCTGGTTCGCCGACCACGCGCACGGCGCGGTCGCCTACGGGAACGGATCGACGAACCTCACGTCCGGCGGTGGGTTCCGGTACCTGCCGACCCGCAAGAAGACCTCGGCGCTCAACCGCATCGAGACCACCGAGTACGGCAATCTCGCCCTCGGATCGCTCGGGATGTACGGCGCCGCCGTCCGCGCGGGCATGAAGCCCCTGTCGGCGAAGCAGATCGCCACCCTCCAGCAGTGGTCGCGGCACATGCTGCTCGGCTCTTGGACCCACGCCGGATACCCCAACTGGGACACCGGCCTCGGCACGCACCGCCGTCATCTCCGGCAGTACTGGGCCTGGTCGCTCGACGGCATGATGACCGCCTCCGGCCCCGACGCCCTCCTCGGCTATCCGAAGCAGCGCGCCTACGTACGGTCGATCGCGGAGCACGGGATCGCCCTGTACCTCGCCACCGCGTGGACGCCCGCCGCCGCCACGGTCGACGGCCCCCTCCCCGCGAAGACCAGCTTCGACGCCCCGAACGGCTTCTCGACCGGCAGCGGCAACGAACTCATCGGTCCGCTGCGCTTCGCCGTGCTCGACGCCTCGCTCGACGGCCGCTTCCAGGACATCCCCGCCGCCGAACCGCCGAACTGGTTCGCCCACGACCAGGAGACCGGTCGCCTCACCTTCAGCACGCCCGTCTACAACGGCGGCGTGTTGTCGCCGCGTGGCGGTCAGTCGCAGGGTGGGCTCGAGCCCGTGCGCCTCTTCGACGGACAGCAGCGCCCGCTCACGGCGCTGGGTGGCCGCGGCACCGGCAGCCTCGGCCTCTCGATCAGCCAGGGCGGCGTGATCAAGACCGACACCGAGCCGGCCGCTCCGAGCCGCCAGACCACGACCGACGTCTCGCTCGTCGCGAAGTCCCCGAACACCGCCGCGTCGTTCGGGAAGTCGTTCGAGATGACGGGCCATGTCTCGTCGCTGAAGGGCCGGGTCGACGTCCGCAACACGTTCACCGCGTCGCACATCGGCACCGTCTACCGCCTCAGCAACCTCGCGAAGAAGACCAAGATCGCGCTGCGGGTGCCCGTCTGGGGCGCGAAGTCGCAGATCGCGATCACGGGCGGCGCGGTGCTCCGGAACGGCACCTGGCACCGGAACGGCAACCCGCTCAAGATGACCGGCACCACGCCGGAAGGCGGGCTCTTCGCGGTGCAGTTCGGCGGCCTGCCCCGCAGCGCGAAGATCAGCATCGTCGACGTCCGCCCGGACTCGTGGCGCCCGGACGGCGCCCGCCAACTGGTCGTCGTGTTCGACGCACCGAGCAGCGGCTCCGCACGCATCACGCGCGACATCGGCGTCCTGCCCTCGTGACGCGTCCGTCCTTCACCCCGGCCTCGATGCGGGCCGGGGCCGCGGCGGTCGTCGCCGCCCTCGTCGTCGCGTGCGGTGGCACGGTCTTCGTCACCGACGGTCTCGCCCAGACCACCCCGACGACGCCGGCCACCACGCCGACCACGCCGACCACCCCCGCGCCGACCCCGGCACCGACGCCGACCCCAGCGCCCACGCCGACGCCGACCCCCACCCCGATCAGCCCGGCCCAGATCAACGCCGCCGCCGACGGCAACTGGACCCTTCCCGACCGGCTTGCGGCGCAGCTCGACGCACAGTGGAACCCGAAGCGCGGGCTCTACGTCGACCGTGGCGCGGTCTCGATCCGGGCGAACGCGATGCTCCTCGAGATGCACGCGCTCGCCGCGCTCGCCGGCCATCAGGGGCCGGCCCGCCAGGACGACCGCATCCCACCGCTCATCCAGCTCTTCACCACTCCGCCCGTCGTCGTCTACAAGACGCGGACGAAGCGCTCGCGCGGCAGTTTCCCCCACGTTCCCGCCTGGGAGAGCGCCTATCGCACCGATCCGACGGGCGCCGTGCTGCACCCGTCTGCGGATGCGATCGTGGCCCGGGCCCTCGAGACGGCATGGCGCGCGAAGGACATCGCGCAGGTTCCGGCCGCAAACGTCCAGGCCATCCAGACGGTCGTCGGCGCCGTTGCGCACAGCCCCTTCTACAAGGCTCCGAACCGCGCCGAGAACCAGATCAACTGGAACACCGACGTGTACGAGGCGAACCTCATCGTCAACGGCGACCGCTCGAATCTCCCGGACTACCGCGCCCACCTGAAGTGGTTCGTCGACCATGCCTTCACGCCGGCCTACAAGGGCGGGAGCAGCAACCTCTCGAAGGGGTACGGCTTCCGGTACCTCCCCCAGTTCGCGGGTGGCAACGCGAACAAGGTCGACACCGTCGAGTACGCGAACCTCGTCCACTCGGCGCTCGGCTTCTACCAGACCGCCGTGCTCGCCGGGATGAAGCCGCTCGACCACACCGAGATCGCGCGGCTCAACGCCTGGACGCGCCACGTCATCTACGGCACCTGGACCGACGCCGGCTACCTCAACTGGGACTCGGGCCTCGACACGGCACGGCGCCACGTGCGCCAGTACTGGGCCTTCGCCCTGGATTCGCTCGTGCGATCGTCCGGGCCGGGCGCGCTCATCGGCGTCACGAACCAGCGCGCCTACGTGAAGCACATCGCCGAACAGGCCCTCGACCTGTTCGCCCGCACGGCGTGGAACGGCACCGGCCCCCTCCCCGGCCCGACCGAGTTCAACGCCCCGAACGGGTTCCCGGACGGGACGAAGAGCCCGCTCATCACGCCCCTGAGATTCGCGATCGTGGCGGCCGAGCTCGACGTCCGCCTCCCGTCGACGTCGTCGCTCTCGATGGGCAACACCTTCTCGCAGGACTCCGAGTACGGACGGCTCGCCGTGTCGACGCCGTCGTACAACCTCGGGATCATCACGCCCGTCGCGCAGGGCCAGGGTGGCCTCGAGCCGACCCGCCTCTTCGACGGCGAGCAACGCCCGCTGACGACCCTCGGCGCCGGCGGCTTCGGTGGACCTGCTCCGGGCCTCGTGCTCGGCCGCGGTGGTGCCACCGTCCTCGACGACCAGTCGGGCACGCAGAAGAACGGCAAGGTGCCCGGGATGTCCGTGCCGCGGGCGCAGACGAACGAATCCGGCACCTTCAAGACCCTCAGCGCCCGGGCGACGGTGCGCGCCGGGAAGGCGTCGATCACCGTGAACCACCGCTTCGGCACCGACGCCATCCAGACCACGTACCACGTGGCACGCGGCGCGGCCACGAACGTGACCCTGCGCCTGCCGGTCTGGGGTGCGGACAGCACCATCGACCTGCTCCGCGGCGTGAAGGTGACCGGCAAGCGCCTGAACCGCACGAGCGGGGCGATCCTCCTCCGCGGCCAGACGGCCGACGGCGGCGTGATGTTCGCGTCGTTCCGCGGCGTCCCGGCGAAGGCGACCGTGGTGATCGTGCGCCACGGCGGCAGCGCCCGCGCTCCCGACGGCGCCCGCGAGCTCCGCATCCGGTTCAAGGCCACGAAGCGCATGACCCTCCAGCGCCGCATCGCCATCGTCACGACGCCGGCCGCGCCCGCCTCGTAACGGCCCCTCGCGAGCCGCCCGAAACGGCGGCGAGCAGGACTTTCGCGGTGTGAACCGGCTGTGACCGGTCACACGAGGTTCACCCGGACGACGCTGCCCGGTGGGACCGTCGGC
>JAVHXX010000003.1:21507-29396 GCA_031119595.1 Patulibacter sp.
TCGGCAGCGTGATCCGCGACGACGCATCGCATCTCGCCGGCAGGACCGTGCTTCGCCCGGTGGCCCCGCCGCCCGCGCCCGTGGCCGTACCGCGGCGCCGGGAGTCCGATCGCCGCCGCAGTAGCGAACGCGCGCCGTTCGTCGTCGCGCACCGCGGTGCCAGCGGCGTCCTGCCGGAGCACACGCTGCCCGCGTTCGCGAGGGCGATCGCCCTCGGCGCGGACGCGGTCGAGGTCGACATCGTGGCGACGGCCGACGGCCGCCTCGTCGCCCGGCACGAGCCGGAGCTCGCCGCCACCACGAACGCGCCCGAGCGCGAGGACCGCCTCGCGGCGGTGCAGGCCCGCGGCGCGCAGATCGACGACGCCAGCGCGATCTGCACCCACGACCTCACCCTGCGCGACCTGACGCGCCTCCGCGCCCGGCAGCGGTGGCCGCACCGCCCGCTCACCCACGACGACCTCTTCATGGTGCCGTCCCTGGCCCAGGTGCTCGGGTTGGTGCGGCGGTCGCGCACGAAGGACGACCGCGTCCCGGCGCTCCACATCGAGCTCAAGGACCCGGCCCGCCATGCCGAGCTCGGCGTGCCGCTCGAACGGGAACTCGTCCGTGATCTCGCCGCGCACGGGTGGAACCGTCCGGATGCCCCCGTGCTCGTGCAGTGCTTCGAGGCCGACGCCCTCCTGCTCCTCGCCGGCCGCACCTCCGTGCCGCTGCTCCAGCTCGCGCGCCTCGACGACGAGGGCCTCGCCCGCTGCACCGATCGCGGACTCGAGGCGATCTCGACGTACGCCGTCGGCATCGGCGTGTCCCGCGAGCTCCTCGCCGAGGTCGGTCCCGAGCTGTTCGCGCGTGCGCACGCCCGCGGCCTCGTCGTCCACGTGTACACGTTCGCCGACGACGATCCGCTCGATCCCGATCCGGCCGCGTCGTACGATCTCGCGCTCCGGCTCGGCGCCGATGCGCTCATCACGGACTTCGTCGACTCCGGCGTCCGCGCGCGCGACCGCTGGCTCGCCGCCGAGCAGCGCAGCTGAGCCGCGCCCCGTCCGCCCCACCGAGCGGCGGCGCACTCATTCGCCGAAGCGGCGCCGCGACTCGTGTTCGTGCGCCATCCGGCGCAGGGCCATGAACGCCGCCCCGAACACGACCGACCCGACCATGATCGCCTCGACGGCGACGGCCTCGTCGGTGCCACCCTCGGTCACCCCGGCGGTCTCGATCTCGAACGAGCCGAGCTCGTAGGCGAGGCGGGCGTGCTCGTAGAAGACGATCGGATGGTCGGCGAACCCGAGCAGCTGCAGCGCGTGGAGGGCGTCCGCGAGCTCGGCACGCGCGGGCGCGTGCTGGTCGACCTGGAATCCGAGCGCGTCGACGAACTCGTCCGAGAGGGCGCGGGCCGCAGCGAGGCCGTCGGTGCGGGGTTCACCGTCTGCCTCGTCGCCATCCTCGTCGTGCGAGGTGAGCCCGTCGCCCACCGGCGGTCCCGAGAGCGCATACCCGGCGAGTTGCTGGATCGCACCGCGGTCGTGATCGCCGTCGGCGTCGAGCGCCGAGGTGATGCCCTTAATCTTCGCGATCGACAGCCCGCCGACCTCGGCGAGCGCGCGGATCAGCCGGAGGCGCCGCAGATGGCCGACGTCGTAAAGCGCCTGCGTCTTGGAGGTCGGCGTCCCGGCGGGCAGCAGACCCTCGCGGAGGTAGTACTTGATGGTGCCGACGGCGATCCCGCTGCGGCGGCTGAGCTCCCCGATCCGGAAGGGACCGGGTTCCTCCACCGATTCGGCTCGCCGCTTGAACGGATTCGTGGCCGCAACCCATTCCGGTTCGACCTTCGGGAGGCTGAGGCGGTCGGCGGGCATCGGCGAGCAGGATACGGACGCGGTGCGGGCGGCCGACGCTCCCCGTCGCCAGCCGCCGGGTCACGCCCGGACCCCCACCTTGACGACGCCGGTGGAAAGTGCAAGTTTCCAATTGCGCCAGGTCCCCGATACGCCGCCCCGACCGGAGTCCCCGATGAGCCCATCCACGTCCCAGAAGGTCGCCGTCGACGACGGCGAGATCGTCGTCTTCCTCGTCGGGATGACGTTCAACCGGCCCTGGAAGATCCGCAGCTGGTGGCCGGTCTTCAGCGCGATGCCGAAGATGCTCCGCGAACTGCAGGCCAACCCCGAGCTCGGGCTGCTCTCGACCTCGACGACGTTCGGCCTGCGCGGCCCGATCGTCGTGCAGTACTGGCGCAGCCCGGAGCACCTCGAACGGTTCGCGCGCGGCCGCGACCACTCGCACATGCCCGCGTGGGCGGCGTTCATGAAGACGAAGGCGGCGACGAACGGCGACGTCGGCCTGTGGCACGAGACCTACGTCACCCGGCCGGGGATCCGCGAGAACCTCTACCTCTCGACCCCGAGGATCGGGTTCGCGAAGGCGGCGGCGACGTATCGGCCGGTGAGCGCGGGCGAGGAGACCGCGCGCAAGCGCCGCCTGGGCCGCGAGGCCACGGCGGCCCCGCAGGACGGCGCGGTCGAGGCGCCCACGCCGGCCGCGGACACCACGGCCTGACCAGCGTCAGCTCGCTTCGTTGAGCTCGTCGGTGATCTCGCCCACGAGCTCCTCGAGCACGTCCTCGAGCGCGACCAGTCCGAGCACTTCGCCGGAGCCGTCGGTCACGAGTGCCAGGTGCGCGCCGGTGCGCTGGAGCGTCGACAGGACATCCCGCAGGGGGTCGGTCACGCTCACGCTCGGCAGCGGGCGGACGAGGTCGGACTCGGTCGGTTCGTTGAGCGCGGTCTCGTCGGTCTGGAGCACGTCCTTGAGGTGCAGGTAGCCCGAGAGCACGCCATCGCCGTCACGGACGGGGAAGCGCGAGAAGCCGGTGCGCTCGCATTCGAGCTCGAGCTGGCGCGGCGTCACGTGGACCGGCAGCGTCACGACCTGCGCGAGCGGCAGCAGGACGGTCTGGGCGGTGCGCTGTTCGAACTCGAGGGCGCCGGTGAGGAGCTGCTCCTCGCCGATGTCGAGCAGACCCTCACGGTGGGACTCGGCGACCAGGCCGGCCACCTCGTCGCGGGTGAAGGCGCTCGTGACCTCGTCGCGCGGCGTGACCTTCATGAGCCGCAGGGTCGCGTTGGCGATGGCGTTGGTCCCGCTGACGAACGGGCCGAGGAACCGCACCACGACCACCATCGGCGGGCCGAGCACGATCGCGGCCCGGTCCGGCCCGGCGAGAGCGATGTTCTTCGGAACCATCTCCCCGATCACGACGTGCGCGAACACGACGATGCACAGCGCGACGACGAACGCGACGGGATGCAGCACGCCCTCCGGGAGCCCGGCGGCGTCGAAGGGTTGCTCCAGGAGGTGGGCGACGGCCGGCTCGCCGAGCGAGCCGAGTCCGAGCGAGCAGATCGTGATGCCGAGCTGGGCGCCGGCCATCATGAGCGACACGTTCTCCATGGCGCGCAGGGTGGTCCGCGCCGCGCGTGAGCCTTCGGCGGCCTTGGGCTCGATCTCCGAGCGGCGGGCCGAGATCAGCGCGAACTCCGCGCCGACGAAGAACGCGTTGCCGAGCAGGAGCAGGATGGTGAAGCCGACGAGGGTCAGGTCGCTCATCGCTCACCCTCCTCGTCGCGCGGCTCGGAGCGGCGCTCATGGCGCCAGCCGCGTTCTTCCTCGGGCTCGGGCTCGGGCAGCTCCTCGAACGACAGGTGCACCCGGTCGACCCGCAGGCCGTGCATCTCCGTCGCGGTGAGCGTGACCTCGACGTCGGGCGCCTCGAAGCGCTCGATCGTGAAGGTGACGGTGTCGCCCTCCTCGGGCACCTGCTCGAGGTGGAGCGTGAGCAGCCCGGCGAGGGTCTCGTAGTCCTCGTCCTCGGGCAGCTCGACACCGATCACGTCGGAGGCCTCGTCGGGTCGCAGCAGTCCCGACAGGTCCCAGGAGCCGTCGGGGAGTTGGCGCGCGGAGGCGTCGGCGTTGTCGTGCTCGTCGACGACGTCTCCGACCAGCTCCTCGATGAGGTCCTCCATCGTGACCACGCCGTCGACGCCACCGAACTCGTCGACCACGACGGCGATCTGGAGCCTTCCCTCGCGGAGCATCTCGAGGAGGTGGTCGAGTTCGAGCGTCGAGGGCACGATCATCGGCTCGGCCATCACGTCGGCGACGGTCACGCGGTCGCGATCCTCGGGGTCGACGTCGACGACGTGCTTGACGTGCACGATGCCGATCACCTGGTCCACGCCCTCCGGCACGACCGGGAAGCGGGAATGTCCCGTCGATTTCGCGAGTTCGTAGACGGCGTTGACCGACGCCTGCGGCTCGATGATCTGCATCCGCACGCGAGGCGTCATGACGTCGTCGGCGCGACGGTCACCGAACGCCAACGAGCGTTCGAGGAGATCGGCGGTGCCCTCCTCGAGGGTGCCCTGTTCGGCGGAGCGGTTCACGAGCGAGGCGAGCTCCTGCGGCGACCGGGCCGAGGCGAGCTCCTCCTGCGGTTCGAGGCCGAACCGGCGGAGGATCCAGTTCGCGGTGCCGTTGAAGACGGAGATCGGCCACGAGACGGCGCTCGTGAACCACCGCTGGAACCGTTCGACGGTGCGGATCGTCTCGAGCGGCCGCGCGATCGCGATGTTCTTGGGGACGAGTTCGCCGAAGACCATCGTCATGGCCGTGGAGATGATGAGCGCGAGGGCGACCGCGATCGCGTTCGCGAGGCCGCTGCCGAGCCCCACGGATTCCAGGGGATCGTCGACGAGGTCGGCGATGGATGGCTCCGCGAGGAACCCGATGGCGAGGTTCGTGATCGTGATGCCGACCTGCGCGCCCGACAGCTGCGTCGAGAGGTGGTGCACGGCCTCGAGCGCGCCGATGGCACGTTTGTCACCGGTCTCGGCGGCGCGTTCGAGCGTCGGCCGGTCGACCGTGATCATCGCGAACTCGGCGGCGACGAAGGCGCCGCAGACCAGCACGAGCAGCAGCCCGACCAGGATCAGCAACCACGGCATGTGGTCACCTCCTGTGCATCAGCGGCGACCGGCCGCGCCGATGGGCATTGCGGAGGGTCGTCGTCGTCCGGGGCGGCGTTCATCTGCTGGACCGCACTGTAGCCCGGTAGCCGGTCGACCGCACGCCCGGCCCGGGCACGGGGCCGCTCAGGCGGCGGCGAGGAGCGCGTCGCGATCGCCGTGCAGGCCCTCGGCGCCGCGGCGGCCGCGGGCCTCGTCGACCTGCAGGATCGCGTCGCGGAGCGCCGCGAATTCCGTGGTCGGCATCTCGACGAGCGAGCCCTGGTGCTCCGGCGCGAGCGGCACGACGACGGGGCGCGGATGGATCCTGCCGGCGATCGGCATGGCGGGCGCCGCGACGTCGGACGCCACGTCGGCGGCCGCACCGAAGCGGCCGATGAGGGCGATCGCGGCGAGGCAGAGCGTGCCGCTGAGGAGGTTGGAGGCCATGAGGGCCTTCGCGCCGAAGCCGACCTCGTTCACGTAGGCCATCGAGAGGTTCGTCACGAGGCCCATGCCCCACCCCAGGGCCGACTGACCGGAGGCGGAACGTGTCCTGACCATCTGCAGGATCTGCGGCAGCGCGGCGGCGAGGCCGACGGCCATGGCGAGGGTGGAGAGGATCGAGATGGAGTTCACGGCGGCGGGCTTCTGTGCGTGCGGGTTGGTCGGGGTTGGTTGGTGAGGGCTTCCGGGCGTGGACGCACGAAAGCCGCTCGAAGCGGAGCCCGATCGGGTGATCTGGCTTGCTTGGGGCGGCCCATCCACGACGCGCCGATCACGGGCGGCCGAGGGACTTACTGTGGCTCGGGAGGTCCCGAGGTGATCCGGTGTGGTCTTGGTTGACTCCCTCCCGACATCGGACCGGTTCGACCAGTTCTGTAGGGGCTCGACGGTGAGGTCGTGCACACAACGGCGCCGGTCCGCGAGGGATGGCCCGGCGGGCTCCCGCTCAGCCCTCGGCGAGCAGCGTCTCGCGGTGCCGGGCCGCCAGGCGGAGGAGACCGTCGGCTGCGGGCGCGAGGGCCGGGTCCGCGAGGGCCTCGTCGAGCCCGGCGGCGGTGAACGGGTGCCCGCCGTGCGAGCCGTCGGGCCGGGTGCGACCGAGCACCGTGCCTTCGCCGTTCTCGCGCGGCGGTTCGCCGACCAACGTGTCGAAGGTCTCGGCGTCGATCACGAGCACGGCGAGCAGCTCGAGCCAGAGGGACAGCGGGTCGAGGCCTAGACCGACGAGCCACGGTCGGACCGTCCCGCCGCGGCGCGCGGCCTCGAGACTGCGCAGCGGTTCCTCCGTCTCGTACGCATCCGGCGCGAGGGCGCGGGAGTCGGCATCCCAGACGCCGAGGAGCTCCTCGGCGAGTTCGCGCATGATCGCGTGCCACGGCTCGGCGTCGCGCTCGAACACCTCGTCGAGCCCGTCGACGGCCGGCTGGAAGACGCCCGCCGGCACCACGTGCGTCTGGCCGCCGACCATCCCGACCGCGCGGCGGCGATGGAGCCAGAACTCGCCGGTGCCGTCGGCGGCGCGGCGCACGACGAGCGTGTCGATCGAGACGCCGCCCGTGCGCGCCGCGAGGTCGAACGGATCGCCCAGCACTGCGCGCAGGGGCAGCGGCGGCCCCGCATCGATCGCTCCCGGGTCGAGCGGATCGCGCGACGCAGCCGCCGCGAGCTCGCACTCCAGCGGCACGGCCTCGTCGAGGAGCGCGAAGTAGGTCGTGCGGTCGAGGAGCAGCTCGACACGCCCGTCGTCGATGCGGAGCGAGCGCGGCCGATAGCAGTCACGATCCACGTACCGCGAGGGTGCCGGTGCTTCGAGCTCCTTGATCGCGTCGACGACGTGTGGGTACGGCGTGCCGTCCTCGCGCGGCGGCGCGGCGGCGGCGAACGCGCCGCGGACGGCCCCGACCGGCCGCTGTCCGGGCTCGCCCGACGTCTGCACCCGCAGATCGCCCGAACCCGGGGCAAGGTGGACGGGATGAGGCAGCAGCCACGCATCGGGGACGAGGAGCGTCGTGTCGGTCCAACGCGCCCCGAGATCGGCGAGCAGGCCCCGCGACGCGCCGACGAGCGCGGGACGCTCCTCGCGCACGCGCCGACGCTGCGCCTCGAAGGCGCTCCGGGCCGGACCGGCCGCCTCCCGGGCCTCCGTGGCGGCCCGCTCTCGCTCGGCTGCCTGCTCCTCCGCGGCGCGCCGTCGCTTCTCCGCGATCGCAGCCTGCGAGGTGCGGTACTGCGAGATCGCGCCATAGATCAACCCGGCGATCACGAGCAGCCCGACGAGCACACCGGCGATCGCGGCCACGGGAGCTTCACCAACCACGAGCGTCATCGGCCTAGTGTCGCCGGTGTGCACGACTCGCGCTGCAAGCAACGCCGCCACGTGCAGCGCAAACGCCCTCTACCGTACGCGCGCCCCGGCACGGGGAGCGTCCGTTCGGCCGCGCGTACAAGGTGCGTGCAGCCAATTCGGCCGGACGCACATACGCGCCCCCTCGGCTCCCCGGAAAGCTGTGCACCCTGACTATCTCGCCCACCGACCAGACCACCCCCATGGGTTACGGCCCGCCCGAGGGAGGACCTTTCGACGAGGTCTACCTGCCGAGCGGAGAGGCCCGCCCCTACGCGACGTCGCTCGCGTCGGGCCTCGACGCCCTCGGCCCGCAGGCGCTCTCCGAGGCCGGCCATCGCCGCGACGCGATCTTCGTGCAACAGGGGATCACCTTCGATGCCTCCGGCGAAGACGGCCCCGTCCGCGACCGGCCGTTCCCGCTCGACCTCGTGCCGCGCATCCTGCCGGCCGCCGAGTGGGAGCACATCGAGTCGGGCCTGGCCCAGCGCATCACCGCGCTGAACCGCTTCATCGACGACGTCTACCAC
>JAVHXX010000309.1 GCA_031119595.1 Patulibacter sp.
GGTGCGACCGGTGCCACGGGCGCCGCCGGCACGACCGGGGCCCAGGGCAACGCCGGCCCGACGGGCGCCACCGGCGCCACCGGCATCCAGGGTCCTCCCGGCATCGGCGCGCTGCAGACCGTCAACGACGTCCAGCTCGGCGGCAGCGGCGCGATCGAGACCACGAAGGTCGCCACCGCGATCTGCCCCGTCGGGACGCAGCTCGTGTCGGGCGGCGGGCACGTGACCATGAAGCCCAACGACGGCAGCCCGGACACGCAGATCGTGCACGAGCTCCTCTACGACACCTTCGCCACGGTCCAGACGTCCGAGCCGAGCGCCGCGACGGGCACACCGAACGGGTGGACCGTCACCGGGATCGTCTCCTCCGGCGGCACCACGATCGCGAAGATCAAGGTCTTCGCCTACGCCATCTGCACCAGCTGATCCTCGGTTGACACAGGCGCGGCACGGATGCCGCGCGGGCACGCTTCACGCGCAGGCACGGACGCCGCGCAGCGTCACCCCCGGCTCGCCCCCGGGACCCACAACGGCTCGTCGCCACCGGCATTCGCCGCGCGCGCGAGGATGAACAGCAGATCCGAGAGCCGGTTCAGGTACCGGCGCGTCTCGGGGGAGTGGTCCTCGACCTCCAGGACGCGCCGCTCCGCGCGCCGGCACACGGTCCGCGCGACGTGCAGCTGCGCCGCGGCGAGCGAGCCGCCCGGGAGCAGGAACGACCGCAGCGGCGTGAGTTCCTCGTTGACCTCGTCGCAGCGTTCCTCGAGCCACGCCGTCTGCGCTTCGCTCACGCGCAGCCGCTCGCCGGCCTTCGTCGCAGGCGCGTCCGGCGGGACGGCGAGGTCTGCGCCGACGTCGAACAGGTCGTTCTGGATGCGCGTGATCCACGGCGCGAACCGCTCGTCGAGGCCGCCACTGGCGAGGACCACGCCGAGGTGGCTGTTGAGCTCGTCGACATCGCCGTAGGCCTCGATGCGCGGGTGCGTCTTCGGCACCCGCGACATGTCGCCGAGGTGCGTCTCGCCACCGTCACCGGTGCGGGTGTAGATCCGGGTCAGGTTCACCGCCATGGCTGGCAGCGTAACCGTCCGGATCGGCCCGCGGCGACACGGAACGGGGCAACGGAGCTGTCCCGGCTCCGCGCCCCGTTCCGTCTCACCGCGGGACGGTCGGAGCGCGCAGGTGAGCGCGGCTCACCTGGCGTTGTTGATGGTAACCGTCCGATCGCTCAACAGCTCGATCGGGGTACCGATGAAGCCGTCGGAGGTCAATTTCCCCAGCACATCGGCTTGTGTGATCTTGCCGATGGCCCGTCGCCCGTCCTGGAGAATCGCGAATACCACACCGAACTCCGGTGCACCGTCGCGCCCGAAGAAGGCCGTCGCGCATTCGACGACCGCGCCAGCATCCGGAGCGGAGGCGTCCTCGGCGGAGGCCACCTCGCGGCGCGCCGGCTCGGGGGTGGGGCGGAGCGTCTCGTACGGACGGGCCGGAGCGCTCGTGCCGAACAGCCCGTAGGCGTGCTTCGTCGCGTACCACCCGAGGGAGCTGCTGATCCCGAGCGTGCCGGGCGCGGCGCCGCGGAGGTCGCGGGCGACCCCGATCACGCCGTGCGTGCCGAAGTTGTTCCCCGGGCCGCCGAAGAACGTGAGTCCGCCGGTGCGCGTGAGCGGCCGGCCCGGGTCGTCGATGGGCAGGCCGAGTTCGCGTGCGGCGATCTGCACCGCCGACGGGAAGCACGAATACAGGTCGACCGGGCCGAGCTCGGCGGCGGTGATGTCCGCGTGCGCGAAGAGCGCCTCGCCGATCGCGCGGATCGCGGGGGACCGGTCGAGCGACGTACGGTTCGAGACGAACCACTCGTCGTTGGCCTGCGCGCCCGCATGGACGTAGACCCAGCGCGACTCGTCGATGCCGAGGCGGCGTGCCGCATCGACCGAGCAGAGCAGCAGGGCCCCGGCCTCGTCGACGCGAAAGTTCGCGGTCATGAGCTTCGTGTACGGGTACGTGACCTGACGGTTCGCGGCCGTGGGGGTGGCGATCTCGTCGGCGGTGCGGGCGCCCTGCACCCACGCGTTCGGGTGTTCGGAGGCGACCTCGCTGAACCGCGACCACAGCTCGGCGGCGACATGCTGCTGTTCCGACGTCGTGCGCCCGGCGGCGACGCCGATCGCCTGCTCCATGAGCGCGTACCCGAGCACCGGCAGCGCGAACCCGACCTCGAGCTCCGCCTCGGAGTTGCCCGGGTGGTCCTCCTCGAGGACCTCGCCCGCGCCGTGCTGGGCCTGGTTCACGGCGTCACCGAAGCTCTCGAACGACGTCTGCTCGCTGTGCAGCGCCTCGGCGCCGCACATGACGGCCACGTCGAGGGCGCCCGCCTGGATCCGTGCGGCGAGCTCGTTGACGAGCAGCTGCGAGCCGTTGCCGCCGACCATGCTCGAGCGCATCGTCCTCGCGTGGTCGATGCCGAGCGCGTGGGCGACCGAACGGCCGGGGTCGTGGTCCGGCCAGGTCGCGGACGGCGCGACGGCCACGAGTTCGACGGCGTCGATCAGCGCTGCGGCGAGCGGCGGGAGGTCGGCGGTGCCGTCGCCCGGGTCGATCCCGGCGGCGTCGAGCGCCGCGGCGCGTACGGCACGTGCCATGAACTCCGGGACCGGACCGGCCGGCGTCGTGCCGGGTTTCGCGGACAGTTCACCGAGGCCGACGAGGATGGGGGCGCGGTCGTCGACCGGACCCGTGCCTGCGGGGCTCACAGGCCGAACGAGCGGCCGATGATCTCGCGCATCACCTGATCGGTGCCGCCACCGATCGGGCCGAGGCGCGCGTCGCGGAGGCCGCGCTCGATCGGGCCGCTCATGTAGCCGGCGCCGCCGTGGAGTTGCACGCACTCGTCGGCGACGTTCAGGCAGATCCGCTGCGAGAAGAGCTTCACCATCGAGACCTCGATGGCCGCATTCTCGCCGGCGACGAACTTGCGCAGGGCGTCGTAGGCCTGGGCGCGCGCCGCGTAGAGCTCGGTCGCGAGCTGGGCGATCGTGTGGCGGTTGACCTGGAACGTGCCGATCGGCCGGCCGAACGCCTCCCGCTGCTTCACGTACTCGAGCGTGAGCTCGAGGCCCGCCTGGGCCCCGGCGATCGCGCCCATCGAGAGCACGAGTCGCTCCCACTGGAAGTTCTCCATGATCAGCTTGAAGCCGCCGTTGACCTCCCCGAGAAGGTTCTCGTCGGGGACGAACACGTCCTGGAAGGCGATCGCACCGGTGTCCGAGCAGTGCCAGCCGAGCTTGCTGAGCGCGGTCGCGGTGACGCCTTCGCCCTTGTCGATGATCAGGAACGACATGCCGCCGTGGCCGCCCTCGGGCGTCGTCTTCACCGCCGCGACGTAGAAGTCCGCGCGGACGCCGTTCGTGATGAACACCTTCTCGCCGTTGACGATCCAGCCGCCGTCGACCTTCTCCGCGCGGGTCTGGATGTTGGCGACATCGGACCCGGCGCCGGGCTCGGTGATCGCGAGTGCCCCGATCTTCTCCGCCTTGATCGCCGGCACGAGGTAGCGCTGCTTCTGGTCCTCGGTGCCGAACCCGTTGATCGGCGGCATCGCGAGGTCGACGTGCGCGCAGATCCCGACCGCGAGCCCGGCCGACCCCGTACGGGAGAGCTCCTCGCAGAGGATCGCGGCGTGCAGGTGGTCGCCGCCCTCGCCGCCGTACTCCTCGCCGAACTTCAGGCCGATGAACCCCTGCGCCGCGAGCTTGTGGAACACCTCGTTCGGGAACCACTTGTCGGCTTCCCACTGCTCGACGTGGGGCGTGAGTTCGCGCTCGACGAAGCCGCGGATCGACCGGCGCAGCTCCTCGTGCTCTTCCGTGAACGGCGGCATGAGGGCGGCGTGGGGCAAAGTTACGCTCATGAAACTTAGCCTTGCACGGACGGCGGACAGATGCAAGACACCTGTTCGGTTTCTTGACATCTGTCGGAGGTCGCACGGTATATCGCTTGACGCTTATATACGTCATGACGTATGTTTCTGCTCGTGAGTGCGCAGACCGCCTTCGACGTCTTGGCCGAGCCTTCACGGCGCGGCATCCTCGACCTGCTGCTCGAGCGTGAGCGGTCGGTGGGGGAGCTCGTCGAGGCGATGCCGTTGAGTCAGCCCGGCGTGTCGCGTCACCTGCGGGTGATGCGCGAGGCCGGTCTGGTCACGGTGCGCGTGGAGGGGCAGCGCCGGTGGTACGGCGTGCGGCCCGAACCGCTCCGGGAGCTGGAGGCCTGGCTGGCGCCGTACCGCCGGCTCTGGTCGACGAGCCTCGATGCACTCGCGGATCACCTGAACTCCGAAGACGAGGACTGACCGATGCCCGCAGCCGATGCCGACCTGATCGAGATCGACGGGAAGAGCGCCCTGCGCTTCGAACGCCGTTTCAGCCAATCCCAGGAGCGCGTGTGGCGCGCGCTCACCGACCCGGCCGATCTCCCGGCCTGGCATCCGTCGCCGTTCACCGGCGATCTCGAGGTCGGTGCGACCCTCGTCTTCGACTCGTCGTGGATCGCCGACGGCGTCGTGACCCACGTCGACCCGATCGACCGGCTCGGGTACCGGTGGGGCACCGAGGGTGATCTGCTCTGGGAGCTCGAGCCGACTGGCGAGGGTGGCACGGTCCTCACGCTCACCCACACCTTCGACGACCACCTCAAGGCCGCCCGGGACGGAGCCGGCTGGACGGTCTGCCTTGCGCGCCTCACGAACGCCGTCGAGTGCACGGCGTCCGAGGCGGCCGGTTCCGGAGAGGCGTGCCACGTGCCGGACTGGGCCGACCTCAACGCGCAGTACCAGGCCAAGTTCGGCATCGACCCGGCCGAGGCGACGCCGCCGCCGGCTCAGGCGCTGGCCCAGGGCTGAGCCCGCGAGCGGGGTGGCGGGGTGGGGTGCGGCGCTAGTCTGCGCCGGTGCCCGCTCCGCTCAGCCGCCCGCTCGTCGCCCTCGCCGTCCTCGCGGTGGCCGCGGTCACGCTGAGTGCCTGCGGCGCCGGACCGCGCGAGCCGAGTCGCAACAGCATCGACGCGATGTTCCTCACGCGCGGCGTCCTCGCCGGCAAGGGCGGCGACGACCAGAACCCGGGCGTACGTGCGCTGAACGCGCGCGAGCCGAAGACGATCGCCCGCTTCCAGACCGACCTCCCGAACAACCTCTTCGGCACGGGCGGCAAGACGAAGCTCTCGCCGTACCTCAACGGCCTCGCCCCGGCGGGCGGCGAGAACGAGATCGCCTACCCCGGCGACCGCATCGGCTGGCTCGTCCGTGACCCGAGCGACGCCGCGAAGCTGCCGAGCGCGATCGTCGGGCTGTTCCCGGCCCCGTTCGACAGCCGCTTCTCCGAGAAGCGCCGCATGAGCCTCACGCGGATCCAGTGCGCGCAGCCCACGTCGGCGGAGTGCACCGACACGAGCAAGAGCTTCGAGGCCGAGGGCCTCAACGCCGCGACGTCGAACCTCGAGGACGAGGGGTCCGGTCCGCTCGTCAACCGCGTGTTCGTGGGATCGTGGGCCGAGCTCCAGCCGGCGCTCACCGGCAACCGCCTCAAGCCCTACGTGACCGTGCAGCAGAACGCGGAGAGCAACGGCTACGGGTTCGAGGTCGCCGCCGACGGCAAGAGCGTGCGCATCGCGGCGCCGTTCGGGAAGGCCGCCCCGGACGTCTCGACCTACGGCCCGGGAACCGGCGTCAT
>JAVHXX010000310.1 GCA_031119595.1 Patulibacter sp.
TTCAGCGACCGAATGTCCGGTTATGGCCCCCAAGGCCATAACCGGACAGGCGGGCCCGCAGCCCAGGGGGAGTACCCCCGGGCCCGAGCCCACGACGATGGAACCGTCTAGGAGTTCGTCCAGTTCGCAGCGCGCTTGCCGAGGAAGGCGCTGATGCCCTCCTTGGCGTCGTTGGACCCGAACGCCGCAGCGAAGCCCGCGATCTCGGCGGCGATGCCCTCGTCGAGGTCGCCCTTGCCGGAGACGTCCTTGATCTGCCTGACGGCGATCGGAGCCTGCGAGGCGAGCTTGCGGGCCCAGTTGAGGGCCGTCTCGAGGAGCGCGTGGTCGTCGACGACGCGGTTCACGAGGCCGTACTCCTCGGCGAGCGCCGCCGGGAGCGGGTCGCCGACGAGGTTGAGCTCGAGCGCACGACCGGCGCCGACGAGGCGCGGCAGGCGCTGCGTGCCACCGAAGCCGGGGATGATGCCGAGCTTGATCTCCGGCTGACCGAACACGGCCGAGCGCGCGGCGAGGCGCACGTCGCACGCCATCGCGAGCTCGTTGCCACCGCCGAACGCGAGGCCGTTGACCGCCGCGATCGTGGCGACATCGCTCTGACCGATCTCGCGGAAGAGACCGTGGGCGTCGCTGAGGAGCTGCGCACCGGCGGCTTCGTCGAGCTGCGTGAACGCCTTGATGTCGGCGCCGGCGCAGAAGAGGAGCGGGTTCGACGAGGCGATGACGAGCGCGCGGTCGCCACGGCTCTTGACCGTCTCCCACACCTTGCGGAGGTCACCGATGACCGCCGGCGAGAGCGAGTTCATCATGCCGTTCGCGAGCCACGCGATGCTCACGCCGCCCTCGCGGCTCTCGAGCTTGACCGTCTCGGCCGGCTGCTCGGCGTCGGCGTTCGGGTAGGGGTAGAAGCCCTGACCGGTCTTCGTGCCGAGGCGACCCTGCGCCACGAGGCGCTGGAGCAGCACCGGCGGTGCGAAGCGCGCACCGAACTTCTCCTCGAGTTCGACGAACTGCGAGAGGATCACGTCGAGACCGATCTGGTCGGCCTTCATGAACGGCGGGAGCAGGCCGCGGCGCGGATCCATGCCGGCGCCGCCCATCATCCCGAAGTCGATGTCGCGGATGCCCGCGATGCCCTCTTCGACGAGCTGGCAGGCTTCGCGGAGCGAGGTGAGGAGCGTGCGCTGCACGAGCTCCTCGATGTTCGGCTCGTTGTCGCCCGGGAGGTTCTTGGAGCCGTCGGCGGTGTAGACGCCCTCGCCGGTCTTCACCCCGGACTTGCCGGCCGCGACGAGCTCGGTGATGCCCTTGTGGACGTAGAACGACGCGTCGGTGTCCGGGTTGACCAGGCCGCCGTCGTACTCCTCGTGCAGGTGCTGGGCGGTGTGCAGCGCGGTGTCGAGACCGAGGAGGTTGAGGAGGAGGAACGGTCCCATCGGGAGCGCCTTGGCCTCCTGCAGGCCGGCGTCGACCTTCTGGATGTCGAGGCCGCCCTCTTCCTGCGCCTTCCAGATCTCACCGACGGACGCGATGAGGATGCGGTTGACGACGAAGCCGGGGCACTCGCCGCAGATGATCGGCTGCTTGCGGGTGTTCTGGGCGAACGCGTAGGCGACGGCGACCGTCTCCGCGGACGTGTACTCGCCCTCGATGACCTCGACCAGCGGCATGAGCGTGGCCGGGTAGAAGTAGTGGAAGCCGACGACCTTGTCGGGGCGGGTCGTCGCCTCGCCGATCTCGGTGACCGACAGCGCCGACGTGTTCGTCGCGAGGATCGCGTGCGACGGGGTGACCGCGTCGAGGTCCTGGAAGATCGCCTGCTTGATGTCCATGCGCTCCGGCACGGCCTCGATCACGAAGTCGACGTCGCCGAAGCCGTCGTAGGTGAGGGTGCCGGTGATGCGGCCGATGACCTCGTCGACGCGCGCCTGGGCCTGCTCCTCCGTGAGCTTGCCCTTCTTCACGAGGCGGGCGACCTCGCCCTGCGTCGCGTCGGTCGCGGCCTTGATGCCCGCGTCGATGAACTCCTGCTTGATGTCCTTGAGGAGGACGGGGATGCCGGACGCGGCGATCGTCTGGGCGATCTGGCCGCCCATCGTGCCGGCGCCGACGACGGCTGCCTTGAAGATGAACATGCGGTGGCGAAGCTCCTGTGGCGAGGTGAGCGCGGGCACGGCCCGGTCCCCGTGGGGACCCGCGCGCCCGCTGGCTCGCGCAAGGGTACCGGCGCGCTGCTCGCGCCGGAGTCTTGGGCGCGATGAACGCGATTTCGGAAAGCCCGCGGGCGTTTTCGCTCCCCGCGGGAGAGGTGAACGCGTCTAGAAAAACGGAAACTCGATTACCGGAAACCTGAGTTACCGTCCGCACCACCATGTGTTTCTCGTATGGCGCCGACCTGACCGCGGCCGCTGTGCTGACCCCGGTCGGGATCGTCACACTGCGCGCAGCCAAGACCCGGGCGCAACTCCCGATCGCATCGATCCCGCTCTTCTTCGCGGCGCACCAGTTCGTCGAGTCGTTCGTGTGGCTCGGCGTCGGCCACCATGCCTCGAAGGGCGTCGAGAGCTTCGCCATCTACCTGTATCTGGTGATGGCGCAGATGCTCCTGCCCGTGATCGTGCCCCTGGCCATCTCCGCCGTCGAGCCCGTGCAGCGCCGGCGGCAGTGGATGTACGCCTCGGCCGTGGGCGGATTCGTGTCGGCGGCGGCCTTCGGATACATCCTCGTCACGCAGGGCGCCACCGCCCATGCCGCCGATCGCACCATGATCTACAAGACCCCGACCGACCTCGGCCTGTGGGCCGGCGCGCTCTACGCGAACGCCACCGTCCTCACCACGCTCTACGCCTCGGGTCGCAACCTGCGGCTGTTCGGCGTCGCCAACATCCTCGGCATCTCGATGGCCTCGTGGATGCGATGGGAGGCGGTGACCTCGGTGTGGTGCATCTACGCGGCGTTCGTCAGCGGCCTCATCCTGCTCCACCTCAACGAGCTCAACGCGTCCCGCGGCACGCCGCCGCGCGGTCGGGTGTCCGACGCCGACACGCCACCACTCCCGGCGTAGACGAAGCCGCAGCTAGCCTGCGCGCCGTGTGTTTCTCCCCCACCGCCGACTTCGTGGCGGCCGCGGCGCTCACGCCCCTGGCCGTCGCCACGCTCCGCGCCGCCCCGACCCGCCGTCATCTGGCGATCGCCGCACTTCCCGCGATCTTCGCCACGCACCAGTTCATCGAGGGCTTCGTCTGGCTGGGCGCACAGCACTCGGTGTCCCGGGGCACCTTCGAGGCGGCGATCCACCTCTACCTCGTCATCGCGCAGGTCCTGCTGCCCGTGTTCGTCCCGATCGCCGTGATGCTCACGGAACCGGACAAGGCCCGTCGATGGCTCATGGCCGCCGGACTCGGCATCGGGATCGCCTCTGCGGCGCGGTTCGGGTGGATCATCTTCGCCCACGATGTCGGCGCCCGCCCGGAGGACCACACGATGGTCTACGACACCGACGTCAACATCGGGATGTGGGCCACGATCACCTACGTCATCGCCACCTGCGCGACCACGCTCGTGTCCTCACGCCGCTTCGTCGTGGCGCTCGGCGTCGCGAACCTCATCGGCCTCGGACTCGCGGCCGCGATCCGGTACGACGCCGTCACCTCGGTGTGGTGCGTCTACGCGGCGTTCGTCAGCGCGCTGGTCTGGCTCCACCTACGGAGCGAGCAACCCTCTGCGCCCCGGCCTCGCACGCCGCTCGCCGCCAGCGCCTGATCCCACCGCGACCCAGACTGATGGCGACGGAGGTCCCCCAACCCCCGTCGCCGTCAATCCACTGAGCTCGGTCAGGCCGCCGCGGAGACGGTGCCCTGCGAGAGGCTGAAGCGGAAGCGGCTGCCGTGATCGGAGTCGGCCAGCCAGATGCGGCCACCGTGCGCCTCGACGACCGCCCGGGCGATCGCCAGGCCGAGGCCGGTGCCGGGCCGCGTCCGGGCCGCTTCGCTCCCGCCGCGGTAGAAGGGCTCGAAGATCCGCTCGCGGTCGGCCGGGTCGATGCCCTCACCGTCGTCGGCGACCTCGACCTCGAAGCCACCGCCCGTGCGCGGTTCGATCTTGACGGTCACGCTGCCGTCCTCCGGCGTGTGCCGGACGGCGTTCTGCAGGAGGTTGAGCATCACGCGACGCAGGCGGGCCGGGTCACCGACGAAGTCGGTGGAGCCCGCGGCCTCGGCGTTGATGCGGATGCCGCGCTGGTGCGCCTCGACCTCCATCGTGCCGATGACGGACTCAACGATCTCGCCGAGTTCGAACTGCTGCATCGACCAGGTCAGGGCGCCCGCCTCGATCCGGGCGAGCTCGAAGAGGTCGTCGATCAGTGCGCCGAGCACCTCGACGTTCGTCCGCATCGACGCGGCGTACCGCTTGACGGTCTCCTGGTCGACGAGGTCGTCCTCGATCGCCTCGGCGAGCAGCCGCAGCGAGGTGATCGGTGTGCGCAGGTCGTGGCTGATCGACGCGATCGTCTCGCGACGCATGCGCTCGGCCTCGTCGCGGCGCTTCTCCTCCTCGGTGAGCATCGCGACGGTCTCCTGCGCCTGGGCGGCGAGGGTGCCGATCTCGTCGCGCGCGTCGACCGGGAAGACGACGTCGCGGCGGCCCGTGGCGACCTGGGCGAGGCCGGCGCGGAGGGCGTCGACGTTCGTGCGGACGTCGAAGCTGAGCAGGTAGGAGATGCGCGCGCCGACGGCCAGGGCCATGACGAGCACGGCGCTGACGACGATCGCGTCACCGCTGGTGATGCCCATCATCCGGGCCGAGGCCCAGGCCGCGAAGGCGATCGGGCCGAGGGTGAGGAGCACGCTGAGCGTGAAACGCTGGGCGAGCGACCGCATCCGGCTCGGGTCGTTGCGGACGAGGTGGGCCACGATCAGGGCGATCGCACTCGACGGAGCCACGCAGATGGCGATCCAGTAGGTGGGCTTCCAGGCGTCGAACTTGAACCAGACGAGCAGCATCGTGGCGGCCAGCGCGGCGACGAACACCGCTGCCGACCACAACGCGGCGCCCTGTCGGCTTCGGCGCGCGCCGAAGAGTTCGGAGCTCGCGGAGACGGTCATGCGGTGGCCCCTTCCGGGGTCGGTGTGGGGGTGTCGAAGCGGTAGCCGACGCCCCACACGGTCTGCACGAACTCGGGCTCGCCCGGATCGCGCTCGAGCTTCTGCCGCAGGCGGCGCACGTGCACCGTCACGGTGGAGGTGTCCGTGTAGAAGTCGTGGCCCCACACCGCGGTCATGAGCTGGTCGCGGCTGAAGACCGTGCCCGGGCTCGAGGCGAGATGCAGGAGCAGATCGAACTCGCGCTGCGTGAGCTGCACCGGCGCGCCGCCACGGCTGACCCGCCGGCCGGCCGGATCGATCCGCAGGTCGCCGTACTCGATGGGTTCGTCGACGACGGGAGTCTGGGCCGCCGGCTTGGACCGGCGCAGCACGGCATCGACGCGGGCGACGAGCTCGCGCGGCGAGAACGGCTTCACCACGTAGTCGTCGGCGCCGAGCGCGAGACCGGTGATGCGGTCACTCTCCTCCCCGCGCGCGGTGAGCATGATGACGGCGGGCGTCTCACCGGGCTCGTTCTTGAGGCGGCGGAGCACCTCCACTCCGGAGA
>JAVHXX010000311.1 GCA_031119595.1 Patulibacter sp.
CGCCGTCGTTGCCGGAGTCCTGGAGGGTGACACAGGCGACCGGCACGCGGGCGGCGGCGCCGTAGGCCGCGGCGAGGCGAGCGATGGCGCGGGTCTTGCCGGCTCCGCCGGAGCCGACGAACGCCACGGCCTGGCCGGCGCGGCCGGCGAGCGGCGCGGTCGGCACGCGGCGCGCGAGTTCGGAGGCGAGCAGCTCCGCGACGGGCCGCCCGGGCTGCAGCGGCACGCGGTGCAGGAGGGTGTCGTCGACGACCGGACTGGCGATCTGGTCCGGGAGCCCGCGACGTAGGAGCTTGCCCTGGAGGTCGCCGAGCTGCGCGACCGGGTCGACGCTCGTGGACCCGGCAAGACCGGCCTCGCGGACGCGCGCCTCGAACGAGTCGTGGGTCTGGGCGACCGGCGCCGCCTCGGCACCACCGCGGCCCGGGTCGAACGGCGAGTCGAAGGCGTCGGGCGAGGTCGGCGGAACGAACGGCTCGGTGGGTCGTGCGGGCGCCACGGGCGGCGCCGGTGCCTCGACGCGCGGCGGTTCGATCGGCGCCTGGGCCGTCGGAGTCACGGGCGGCTCCGGGATGGCCGGGAAGGCGGGCGTGTCGCCGATCTGAGCCTCGCTCGCCGGGGCACGGTTCGCCGGCGCCGCCGGCTGATCGGGGCCGACGCCCGGCTCCCCTGCGCGCTGGTGCGCCGAGCGCTCGGCGCTGCCCGCGGCGAGCTGGGCCTCGATGTTGGCGGCGTCCTGCGCGGACGGCGCGCCGACCGTGAACGCGGGCGGCTGGGGCGAGCTGAGGTGCGTGAGCGGGACGCCCGGCGGCACGGCGGGAGCCCCGAGGCCTTCCGAGAACATCCCGTAGTCGGTCGGGCCGTCGTCCTCGGGCTCCGGGTCGTGCAGCGCGCGCTCGGCAGCAGCCCGGGCCTCGTCGAGGCCGTGGCGGTCGGCGATGGCCGAGAACGGCACCGTCGGCTGGAGGGTCGGGGCGGCCGCGGGATCGTCGAGATCGACGGGCGTGAAGGGTTCGGTGGGCTGGGGCTCGGCCGGCTCGGGCGACGCGAACACCGACCCGATCGGTGGGACCGGCGGCATCAGCTCGCGCGACTGCGGCGAGGTGACAGTCGGCTGCGGGGCACCGGACGACGGCTCGGGACCACCGCCGAGGAGGTGCTCCCGGGGGCCGACGCTCGGGCCGTCCGTGGTGTCGATGCGCGAGGCCGGGGGCGCCGGGGCCTGCTGCCCGATCACGGCGACGTCGATCTCGACCATGCGCTTCGCGAAGAAGCCGCCGATGCCTCCGGTGACGCCCTCGCGCTGGCGGAGGATCATGGCGTTGTCGCCGAGCTCGGCACGGATCTGCGGCGCGAGGGCCGCGAGCGACGCGCCACGGTACGTGCGGACCGGGACGCCGTCGACCAGGCGATCAGGGGCCGCCGCGGGGACCGCGTCGGCCAGCGGGACTCCCGCGACTTCCTGCTCAGACCTGTGTTTTCTCACGGATGCACGACCCCTACCGTTTCGACGGTAACGCCGGGAGCCACCTCCGTATAGGCACACACGGGAAGTTGCGGAACGGATTGCTCAACCAACCTGCGGAGGTGTCGCCGGATCCGTGAGCTGCACAGCAGCACCGGACGCCGTCCGCCCGGGAGCGGCTGCTCGCTCTGGGCCTGCAGCGCCTGCACCAGCGCCTGCGCGCGGCTGGGGTCCATCGCGAGGTATTCGCCGTCGGCGGTGGCGGTGATCGAGTCGGCGACCTCCTGCTCGATCGCGGGGTCCAGGGCGATCGCGCGCAGGTGGGAATCCTCGTCGAGGTGCGGGCCCACGATGGCGCGCCCGAGCGCCTGCCTGGCGTATTCGGCGAGGAGGTTCGAGTCACGGGTGACCCGGGCGCGGTCGCCGATGGCCTCGATGATCGCGCCGAGGTCGCGGATCGACACGCCCTCCTTGAGCAGGGCCTGCAGCACGCGCTGGATCTCGCCGACCGTCACGAGATCGGGCACGACCTCGTCGACCACGGCGGCGTTCGTCTCCTTCAGACCGTCGAGGAGCTGCTTCGTGTCCTGGCGGGTGAGGAGCTCGGCGACGTGCCGGCGGATGGTCTCCGTGAGGTGGGTGACGATCACCGACTCCGTGTCGACGACGGTGTAGCCGAGCGCCTCGGCCTCGCCCTGGGACTCGTCGCCGATCCAGATGGCCGGCAGACCGAAGGCGGGTTCGGTGGTCGGTACGCCCTGGAGCTGGCCGACGGCGTCGCCCGGGTCGAGGGCGAGTTGGTGGCCTGCGAGGACCTGTCCGCGGGCGACCTCCGCCCCACGTACGCGAAGCGCGTACTCGTGGGACCGCAGCCCGACCTCGTCGTGGATGCGGACCGGCGGGATCACCGTGCCGAGCTCGGACGCGATCTGCCGGCGCACGTTGCTCACGCGCGAGACGAGCATGCCACCGGCCTGCGTGTCGACGAGCGGGACGAGCCCGAAGCCGACGACGAGCTCGAGCGGGTCGATCGCGAGGGCGGCCCGGGCCTGGTCGGTCGACGAGGGCTGCGGCGCGATCGGCACGATCGCCTGCTCGGCGGCCGTCGCCTGCTCGGCATCCGCCTTCTGGTTCTGCTTGAGCGTGCGCCCGACCATGAAGAGCGCGCCGCCGACGATGATGAACGGGATCTTCGGCAGGGCCGGCACGAGCGCGAAGGCCGCGACCACACCGCCCGCCATCTGGATCGCCTTGGCCTGCGCGCCGAACTGCGCGGCGATGTCGGAGCCGAGGTCGTCGCCGGCGTCGGCCGAGCGGGTGACCATGATGCCCGCGGACACCGAGATCAGCAGCGCCGGGATCTGGGCGGCGAGGCCGTCGCCGACGGTGAGGAGCGAGAACTTCTGCGCCGCCTCGGAGAACGGGATGCCCTGCTGGGCGACACCGACGATCATGCCGCCGATGAGGTTGATCATCGTGATGATGATCGCGGCGATCGCGTCGCCCTTGACGAACTTGGAGGCACCGTCCATCGAGCCGTAGAAGTCCGCCTCGCGGGAGATGTCGATGCGTCGCTGGCGGGCCTGGTCCTCGGTGATCTGACCGTTGTTGAGATCGGCGTCGATCGCCATCTGCTTGCCCGGCATGGCGTCGAGGGTGAAGCGCGCGGCCACCTCGGCGACGCGCCCGGCACCGTTCGTGACGACCACGAACTGGATCACCACGAGCACGATGAAGATGATCAGGCCGACGACCACGTTGCCACCGACGACGAAGTTGCCGAACGCCTGGACGACGTGGCCTGCGTCACCGTGGAGCAGGATCAACCTCGTGACCGACACGTTGATCGCGAGCCGCAGCAGCGTGGTCATGAGCAGGAGGCTCGGGAACACCGAGAAGTCCAGGGCCCGCCCCACGTAGAGCGTGATGATCACGATCGACAGCGCCATCGAGATGTTGACCGCGATGAGGATGTCGAGCAGCGCCGGCGGCAGCGGCACGATCATCATCACGACGACGATCACGACGAACGCCGCGGCGATCAGGTCCGTGTAGCCGGACATCCGCTTGAGGAGGTTGTTCATGCGAGGGAGGCCTTGCGGCGTGCGGTCCGGTAGACGAAGGCCAGCACGGCGGCGACGGCCTCGTACATCTCTTCGGGAATGTGCTGCCCGACCTCAACCGCCGCGTGCAGTCCGCGGGCGAGTGGTGGATCGGGGACGATCATCACGTCGGCTTCCGCGGCGATCTCGCGGATCTTCTTGGCGACGAGGTCCATGCCCTTGGCCACCACGATCGGGGCCGCGAGCTCGGGGTCGTACTTGAGGGCGACCGCGTAGTGGGTCGGGTTCGTCACGACGACGTCCGCGGTCGGGACGTCCGCCATCATGCGCGCGCGGGACGCCTGCATCGCGCGGCGGCGCATCGCCTGCCGCACCTCCGGCGGGAGCTCGGAGGACTTGTGCTCCTCCTTGATCTCCTGCTTGTCCATCTTCAGGGACTTGTCGAGCTGGTGCTTCTGCCAGACCCAGTCCGCCGCTCCGATGACGAAGTACGCCGCGCCGGCGGAGATGGCGACCTTCTTGATGTTCGTGATGAGCACGCCACCCATCGCCTCGGGCTCCATGCCGACGAGCGTCCCGACCTGCGAGATCTGCGGCTTGAGCACGATGTAGACGACGAGCCCGATCGAGCTCACCTTCGCGAGGTTCTTCACGAGCTCGACGAGCGCGTTCGGCCCGAA
Source organism: Patulibacter sp. (assembly GCA_031119595.1). Taxonomy (GTDB): domain Bacteria; phylum Actinomycetota; class Thermoleophilia; order Solirubrobacterales; family Solirubrobacteraceae; genus JAGIBJ01. The sequence goes on from JAVHXX010000311.1 coordinate 4,209, forward strand.
CGTGTGCTTCGCGTTGCTCATCGGGTTGAGCTTCTTGAAGTCGGGCTTGACCGCCTTGGGCGTGAGCTTCAGCCCGACCTGCGCGACCATGATGGCCGCGGCCGCGAGGGCGCAGGTGCCGGCGATCGGGATGATCGCGGAGAAGGCCACGTGGATCGCGCCGCGGATGATGTGGTCGAGGCCGGCGCCCTGGAGCTCGTCGGGCTTGGAGGCCTGCTTGAGGCTCCCCTCGAGGAGGTCCTTCATCGACGAGACCATCTTCGCCCCGAAGATGCTGATCGCGAAGAGGCCCGCGAGCAGCACGACGGACCCCGAGAGGTCCTGGGACTTGGCGACCTGGCCCTTGTTGCGCGCCTCTTCCTGGCGCTTGGGTGTCGCCTTTTCCGTTTTGTCGGCCATGTCAGCTGACTCTCAGGCTGTTCAGGGCCGCGCCGACGCTGAGCTCGAGCTGGTGCTCGGTCCAGGTGCCGACGAGCGGGAGCGAGATCCCGATGAGGACGAGGCCGACGATCATCTTCACCGGCAGGCCGAACGCGAAAATGTTGAGCGACGGCACCACGCGGCTCACGAGGCCGAAGCCGGTGTCCGCGAGGACGAGCGCGAGCAGGACGGGCGCCGCGACCTGGAGCGCTGCGGCGAAGATCCCGGCGAACATCGTGTCGGCGCCGGAGATGATGCGGTTCGTGTCCGGGTGGGCGCCGATCGGGACGAGCTCGTAGGAGCGTGCGATCCCGCGGATGACCCACTCGTCGCCGCCGATCGCGAGGAAGACCATCACGCCCAGCAGGCCGTAGAGGCGCGCGAGGACGGCGTTGTTGTTGCCGGAGATCGGGTCGATCTGCGCGCCGAACGAGAAGCCGATCGTGAAGTCCAGGAGCGTGCCGGCGACCTCGAGCGCGGCGGTCACCGCGGCGAGGGCGAAGGCGATCGCGAACCCGACGAACAGCTCGACGCCGAGCATCCCGACGACCGCGAGGGTCGACCCGTCGAGGGGCTTGTCCGGGGTCGCGACGGGCGTGAGTCCGATCGCGAGCGCGACGGCGATCGTCACCTTCACCTGCGTCGGGATGTTGCGCGACGAGAACAGCGGCGCCATCACGAACAGCGGCGTGATGCGCGTCAGGACCATCACGAACACGAGGACGTTGTCGACGCCCAGGAGGTCGAGGATCTGTGGGGTCGGCCCGCCCACTACTTCGTCGCGACGCTCGGGATGGAGGTCCAGAGATCCTTGGTGTAGCCCGTGATCACGTCGAGCATCCAGGGTCCGAGGATCACGATCACCGCGGCGATCGCGAGCAGCTTCGGCACGAACGAGAGCGTCTGCTCCTGGATCTGCGTCACCGCCTGGATGATCGAGATGATCACGCCGACCACGAGCCCGACGATGAGCATCGGCAGCGCGATGGTGAGGGTGATCGTGAGCGCTTTGCTC
>JAVHXX010000312.1 GCA_031119595.1 Patulibacter sp.
GGTGACCTTGACCTTCTTCGCGTCCTGGCCGGCCTTCTTCAGCGCCGTCTCGGCGGTGTCGACGTCGTCGCTGAGGCGGTGCTTCGAGCGCTTCCTCGCGCTCGCGTCCTCGATCGTCTTCTCGGTCTCGGGCGTGTCGGTGACGGTCGGGATGTTCTTCGACACCGTCTTCTCGGCCTGGGACTTGAGCGCCTCCTGCTGCTTGGCCAGGGCCTTCGCCGCGGCCTTCTTCTGGGCCTTCGTGAGCGGCGTGGTCGTCTCGGGCGTGGATGCGGGCACCGCGGTGGTCGCGGCGGTGTCCGAGGTCGTCGCCGGGGCGGCCGGAACCGCGGCCTGGTTCCCGGCGTCGTCGCTTCCGCAGGCGGCGAGACCGGTCGTGAGCGCGAGGAGGCCCACCGCCGCGAGACGCGACAAGACTGTGTTCGGGAGCACACGGAACATGGCCGCCAGTATGGCTGGCCCGGCTCGTTCATGCGTCGGTCGCGCATCGCCCCGGCGCGGGGACCGCGATCATGCCCCCAGGCGTGCCTGTAGTACGGTCGCGCCATGGACGGCGCCGCCACCCCCGAGCCGACGCGCACCACGGGTGCTCCCCGCCGCCGCGCGCCACGCCGGCCCCCGCACGAGCGCCGCGAGGAAGTCCTCGACGCGGCGATGCGCCTCATCGTCCGTGACGGGTACCGCGCCGCGACCATGACGGCCGTCGCGCGCGAGCTGCACCTCACCAAGCCGGTGATCTACGCCGTCTTCCCCAACTTCAAGGAGCTGGGCGAGGCGCTGATCGAGCGCGAACAGCTCCGGTGCCTGGCCCAGATCCGTGACGCGCTCACCGCGGCCGTCCAGCCCGACCTGGAGCCCTCGGCGATCATGCCCGCCGCCCTCGGCGCGTTCCTGCGCAGCGTGGCGGAGCGGCCCGAACCGTGGCGCCTCGTGCTCATGCCCGGCGGCGCGCTGCCGGGCGAGCTCGCGCGGCGCGTCCGCGACGGACGCCGCTGGGCCGTCGACGGCTTCACTCGGCTCTGCGAGCAGACGCTCGTGAGCACCCGTGCCGACGGCACCGCCGTCGATCTCGAGGCGCTCGTCGAGGGCATGATCGCGGCGGCGGAGCGCTACGCCCAGCTCCTCCTCGCGGACCCCGAGCGCTGGACGCCCGAGCGCCTCGAGCGGTTCGCGGCAACCGATCTCGCGTGGCCCCGCGGCAGCGGCGCGATCAGGCTCGGCGGTCCCGGCTCCGCGCCAGCATGAGGCGCCACGAGCCCCACCCGGGGCCTCTACGCGCCTCCCTCGTGAGCTAAGAGTCACGCTCAGTAGCGAAGTTACGGCCGCGTAGTTATCCTGCGCGCCATGCCCGCTTCCCCACGTCCCGCCGCCATCCTCGGCGGGAACCGCATTCCGTTCGCCCGCTCCAACAGCGCGTACATGGATGCGTCCAACTCGGACATGCTCGACGCCGCCCTGACCGGCCTCGTCGAGCGGTACAACCTCCAGGGTGAGCGTCGCGGCGAGGTCGGCGCCGGCGCCGTCCTCAAGCACTCCCGCGACTTCAACCACGTCCGCCACGGCGTCCTCGGCAGCGAGCTTTCGCCCGAGACGCCCGCGTACGACATCCAGCAGGCCTGCGGCACCGGCCTCGAGGCCGCGATCCTCGTCGCGAACAAGATCGCCCTCGGCCAGATCGAGTCCGGCATCGCCGGCGGCGTTGACACGACCTCGGACGCCCCGATCGCGATCAACGACAAGATGCGGAAGGTCCTCCTCGAGTTCAACCGCCAGAAGGACAACAAGGGTCGCCTGAAGACCCTCGCGAAGCTCCGCCCGAACGAGCTCTTCCCCGACGCGCCGCGCAACGCCGAGCCGCGCACCGGCAAGTCGATGGGCGGCCACACCGCCGAGACCGCCGAGCGCTGGGGCATCACCCGCGAGGCGCAGGACGAGCTCACCGTCGCGTCCCACCAGAAGATGGCCGCCGCCTACGACCGCGGCTTCTACGACGACCTCATCACGCCCTTCGGCGGCCTCGAGCGCGACCAGAACCTCCGCCCGGACTCGTCGCTCGAGAAGCTCGCGAAGCTCAAGCCGGTCTTCGGTGGCCCGAACGGCACCATGACCGCCGCGAACTCCACCCCGCTCTCCGACGGCGCCTCGCTCGTGCTCATGGGCTCGGACGAGTGGGCGAAGGAGCACGGCCTCCAGGTGCTCGCGTACTTCATCGACGGCGAGACCGCCGCGGTCAACTACGTCAAGGGCGAAGAGGGCCTCCTGCTCGCCCCGCTCTACGCGGTGCCGCGCCTGCTGGCCCGCAACGGCATCACCTTCGACGACATCGACCTGTTCGAGATCCACGAGGCGTTCGCCGCGCAGACCCTCGCCACGCTCAAGGCGTGGGAGGACCCGGAGTTCTGCAAGACCCGCCTCGGTCTCGACAAGCCACTCGGCCCGATCCCGACCGAGAAGTTCAACGTGAACGGCGGCTCCCTCGCGGCCGGCCATCCATTCGCGGCGACCGGCGGCCGCCTCGTCGCCGGCCTGGCCAAGGAACTGCACGCCCGCGGCGGTGGCCGCGGCCTGATCAGCGTCTGCGCGGCCGGCGGCCTCGGCGTCGTCGCGCTGCTCGACACGAACCCGAAGGGCACCAAGTGAGCGATCGTTACGCCACCTTCACCCGCTCCGTCGTCGGACGGCGCATCGCGACGTCGGCTGGTCTCCCCCAGCCGCTCGTCCTGAACCGCTGGAAGCCGAACGCTCCCGCGATCCAGGGCCCGGTGCTCATCACCTCGGGCACGATCGAGGGCGACGCCGCCGCGATCGACCCGACGCAGCTGGTCGCCGCCGGCGCCATCGCGAAGGCCGTCGACGCCGCCGGCGCCGACATCCAGGTCTCTCACGCCGACCTCGCCGGCGACGTGATCCGCGCCGCCACCGACAAGCAGGCGCTCGGCGTCTACGGCGCCACGAGCAAGCCGGTCGGCAGCATCGTCGTCGACGCGACCGCGATCGCCACGAGCGAGCAGCTGGCCGCGGTCTACCGCGCGCTGCACCCGACCGCGAAGAAGGTCCGCAGCAGCGGCCGCATCGTGGTCGTCGGCCTCGATCCGGACCTCGTCACCGACCCGTCCAAGCGCATCGCCCAGCGTGCGCTCGAGGGCTTCGTGCGCTCGCTCGGCAAGGAGATCGGCAAGGGCCGCACCGTCAACCTCATCCTGCTCGCGCCCGGCGCCGAGACGGCGATCGAGAGCACGCTGCGATTCTTCCTCTCGGCCCGCTCGGCCTACGTCGACGCGCAGGTCGTGCGCATCGGCGCGGTCAAGGGCGACGTCGCCCCGGCCGACTGGGACAAGCCGCTGGCCGGCAAGGTCGCGCTCGTCACCGGCGCCGCGCGCGGCATCGGCGCCGCGATCGCCGAGGTCCTCCACCGTGAGGGCGCGACGATCGTCGGTCTCGACATCCCGCCGCTCGCCGACGACCTCGCCGCCACGCTGAAGCCGCTCGGTGGCGAGTCGATCACCCTCGACGTCACCGCCGACGACGCCCCGGCCGAGCTGAGCAAGCAGCTCAAGGCGCTGCACGGCACCGTCGACATCATCGTCCACAACGCCGGCATCACCCAGGACCGCACCCTCGCCCGGATGAAGCCGGAACGCTGGGACAAGGTCATCGCCGTCAACCTCGTCGCGCCGCAGCGTCTGACCGACAAGCTCATCGCCGACAAGGTCGTCGCGAAGGACGCCCGCGTCATCGGGCTCGCCTCGATCGCCGGCATCGCCGGCAACAACGGCCAGACCAACTACGGCGCGTCGAAGGCCGGCATGATCGGCTTCGTCGAGGCCTACGCCGACACCTTCGCGAAGACGGGCGGCACGATCAACGCCGTCGCCCCGGGCTTCATCGAGACCCAGATGACGGCCGCGATCCCGCTCACGATCCGCGAGGCGGGCCGCCGGCTCACGTCGCTGTCGCAGGGTGGCCTCCCGGTCGACGTCGCCGAGACGATCGCCTGGTTCGCGAGCCCGGGTTCGGCCGGCGTCAACGGCCGCGTCGTGCGCGTGTGCGGCCAGAGCCTCATCGGAGCCTGATCACATGACCGACGTCGTCACGCTCTCGAAGGCGCCGGGCCTGCTCGGCACCTACGGCAAGGCTGCGATCGCCGCCCTGCCGCTCGCCGGCAAGCTCCCGGGGTTCCCCGGGGGCGGCGGGCCCGTGCCCACCACGGTGCGCCGGCTCGAGGGCGTGCGGCTCGGTTCCGACCAGCTCGCGGAGCTCCGCAAGGTCACCGAGGACACGACCGAGGGGCTGCCGCTCCTGGCCCCGCACCTGCTCGCGTTCCCGCTGCACATGGCCGGCATGACGGACGGGTCGTTCCCGTACCCGGCGATCGGCACGGTGCATCTCGACAACCTCGTCGAGCGCTTCGAGCGCATCCCCGAGGACCAGCCCCTCGACATCGAGGTGCGGTTCGTCGGGCCGTTCCCGCATCGCAAGGGTGCGACGTTCCAGATCGAGTCCGAGGCGTCGGTCCGCGGCAAGGTGCTGTGGCGCGAGCTCAGCACGATGCTGCGCGTCGGCGCGCGGGCGAAGAAGGACGCCGAGGAGCTGCCGTCGCTCGCACTCCCGGAGGGCGACGAGCCGGCTGCAGGCGCAACGGCCGAGGAGTGGACGCTCCCCGGCGGCCTCGGCCGCACCTACGCAGGCGTCTCCGGCGACCGCAACCCGATCCACATGAGCGACCTGTCGGCGAAGCCTTTCGGGTTCCCCAAGGCGATCATCCACGGCATGTGGACGGCGTCGCGGATCGCCGCCGCCCTCGGCGACGACCTCCCGGACGCCGCCTCGCTCGCGGTCCGCTTCGAGCGCCCGATCCTGCTCCCCGCCACCGTCTCCCTCGACCGGTGGACCACCGGCGCCGACACCGATCTGCTCGTCCGCAGCAGCAACGGTGAACGTGTCCACGCCCGCGCCCGGCTCACGCCGATTTCGCGGTAGCGGCCCAGCCCCCAGCCCCCTTCGCACCCCGAACCTCGGAGTCCCAGTGCAAGACCTGCCCCGTACCTCTCTGCTCGATCGCTCCACGGCGTTCGGCCTGCGCATGCTGACCCGCGCGGGCGGCCTGCCTGCCCTCCAGGACTCCAAGACGCGCAAGCGCGTCGAGGGCATCCTGTACCGCAGCACGAAGGAGGGCTTCCGCACCGCCACGGTCGCGGCCCGCACCTTCAGCAAGGTCTCCACGAACGGCAAGGGCCCGGTCCGCGCGAAGACCGCGAAGCCGAAGGTCCAGTTCGACCTCACCCCCACCGACGACCAGCAGATGATCCAGGAGGCGGCGCGCGAGCTCGCCTCGCAGGTGCTGCGCCCGGCGGCCCAGGAGGCCGACGCGAAGCGTTCCATCCCGGACACCGCGAAGGAGCAGGCCGCGGAGCTCGGCCTCACCCTCATCGGCGTCCCGGACGAGCTCGGCGGCATCGCCGAGGAGCGCTCGGCGGTCACCGCCGTCCTCGCGATCGAGGCCCTCGCCCACGGCGACCTCGGCCTGACCGTCGCCCTCATGGCGCCGGCGGCCGTCGCGACGGCGCTGTCGTCGTACGGCGACGCCGGACAGCAGGCCACGTACCTCCCGGCGTTCACCGAGGAC
>JAVHXX010000313.1 GCA_031119595.1 Patulibacter sp.
GTTCGCGGTCGTTCGGTGGCGCACGCGATACCGTCGGCTGCGTGGGACTCCTCTCGATCGCTCTCCTGCCCGCCCGGGTCACGATCGCCGCGGCGGAGCTGATCCTCACCGCGCGTGAGCTCGCCGATCCGCAGGGGCCGATCCGCAAGCCCGACGGCCTCGGGCCGCGGATCGAGGTGCTCATGGAGGAGGGGGGTGCGCTCGACAAGCTTGCCCTGCTCGGCGACCCCGACGGTCCGCTCGCGCGCCTCGAGCAGCTCGCCGAACTCACCGGCTCCGACCGGCCGCTCGGCCGGGTCCTCGCCGACGGTGGTCCGCTCGATCGCCTCCTGAGCCCCGGCGGCGCGCTCGCCCGCGGCGGCCCACTCGACAAGCTGCTCGCCGAGGACGGCGCCGTCGAACGGCTCGTCGGCGACAACGGCGTCCTCGACCGCCTCCTGCTCCACGGCGGCCCGCTGGATCGCCTGCTCGCGCCGGGCGGCCCCTTCGACCGCCTCACGCTCGAGGGCGGCACGCTCGACCGCATCCTGGAGGAGGACGGCGTCCTCGACCGGCTCTTCGCCGCGAACGGCCTCGCGGAGCGCGTCGTCGAACCGGGCGGCACGGTCGAGCTGCTCCTCACGCCCGGCAGCGCGCTCAACCAACTCGTGCAGGAGGAGGGCGGGCTCGTGCGGCTCCTCCGCGACGGCGGCAGCCTCGAGCAGCTCATCGCCGACGACGGCCCGCTCGCCAACCTCGCCGACCTCAGCGACGCCCTCAAGAGCCTCGACGACCTCTCGACCGCCGTCTCCCGGATCGCCGAACTCGACGAGACGCTCCGGTCCCTCGGTGCGCTCGAGGAGTCCCTGAGCAGCCTCGGCAACCTGGGCACGTCGCTCGACGCGATCGCGGCGGTGGCCTCCTCGCTCGAGGAGCTCGCCGCGACGACGAAGGCGCTGCCCGAACTGACGCAGTCGGTGAGCGCGCTGCCGCTGCTGCCCGAGCGCGTTCAGGCGGTGGAGACGCAGGTCGGCGGCATCAACGAACTGCTCACGCGCCTCTCACCGGCGCTGACCGGCATCGAGCAGACGGTCCTCGACATGAAGAAGGCCGCCGAGAACCTCAGCGCCGCCGTGGTGCCGATCAGCCGGATGGCCGGCCGGATCCCGGGCGCCCGCAAGCGCGCGGCCGCTGCAGAGGACGAAGCCGCGCGCCTCGGCGAATGATCGGCCGCTCGCGCTGAGCGAGCCATCGCGGATGAGATTCGCCCGCCGGGAAGACCAGCAAGTACAGCTGGTACAGCTGGTCTTTCTGGCGGGCGAAGATCGCCGCGAGGGCCGCTCAGCTCCCCACGGAGTCGACCACTAGAGCCCGAAGCCGACCTTCGACTCGGAGGACTCGGAGCGGAGGTAGACGACGGTGTCGAGGCGGATGCTCACGTCACCCTCGTCGGTGGAGACCTTGTGCCAGAGGTTGTCTCCGCCGAGCGCGCTTTGGAGCGCGTCGATGGCGTCCTGCTCGACACGGAGGCTGAGGGTCTGGCCGGCGGCGAAGCCGATCGAGATGCGTTCCATCAGTGGTCCTTTGCGGGTTCGGTGAGCTCGGTGAGCACGCCGGCGGTGCTCTTCGGATGAAGGAAGGCGACACGGGAGCCGCGGATGCCCGTGCGGGGCTCGCGGTCGATCATGCGGATGCCGGAGGCGACGAGGCGGGCGATCTCGGCCTCGATGTCCTCGACCTGGTAGGCGACGTGGTGCATGCCGGGGCCGTTCTTCGCGATGAACTTCGCGACGGTCGTCTCCGGGCCGAGGGGCGCGATGAGCTCGATGTGGTTCTCGCCGACGTCGAGGAGGACGGCTTCGACGCCCTGCTCCTCGACGATCTCGCGGTGCACGAGCTCGAGGTCGTACTGCTCGTCGTAGAGGGCGATGGCGGCGTCGATGTCCTCGACGGCGATTCCTACGTGGTCGATGCGGGTGAACACGCGGGCGAGTCTACGGCAGCTAGCGTGCCGCGCGTGACGGCCCTCCACGCGATCGAGATCCTGGTCGCGGGCCTCTGGGCCGGCACGATCAACGCGGTCGTCGGCTCGGGCACGCTCGTGACCTTCCCGGTGCTGCTGTTCCTCGGGTACCCACCGATCACCGCGAACGTCTCGAACAACATCGGCCTCGTCGCGGGCGGGTTCGGCTCGATCCGCGGATATCGCGAGGAGCTCGCCGGCCACGGCGGCACGCTCCGCACGTTGATGCCGGCCTCGGCCGCGGGCTCGATCACGGGCGCACTGCTGCTGCTCGTGCTCCCCGCGGATGCCTTCAAGGCGATCGTCCCGATGCTGATCCTGCTCGCACTCGTGCTCGTGATCACCGGGCCGCGGCTGCAGAAGCGGTTTGCCGAGCTGCACGCCGAGGCGGAGGCCGCCGAGGGCGGCGGCCCGTCGACGCGCATGCCGCTCCTGCTCGCGGGCGTGTTCGTCGCCGGCGTGTACGGCGGCTACTTCGGCGCCGCCCAGGGCGTGCTGCTCATCGGGATCATGAGCGTGCTGCTCGCCGAACCGCTCCAGCGGATCAACGCCTTCAAGAACGTCCTCGGCACGTGTGTGAACGCTGTCGCGGCGCTCGTCTTCATCGTCGTGGCGTGGCACAAGATCGACTGGCAGGTCGCCGGCCTGATCGCCGTCGGTGCGCTCGCCGGCGGCTACCTCGGCGCGCGGATCGGCCGCAAGCTGCCGCCCCAGGTGCTCCGCGGGCTGATCGTGGTCATCGGCGTGATCGCGATCGTGAAGATCGTCTTCTACGGCTGACCCCGCGCGGGCCGTGCGGCGGTTCGGTCGCACCGTGACCGTTTCGTCGCGTGGTGCCTGGGGCCGCGCGGGTCGTGCGGCGGTTCGGTCGCACCGTGACCGTTTCGTCGCGCGGTGCGCCCCCGGCCGCGCCCGCGTCCCCGCGCCGCTACCCGAGCAGCGTGACCACGAGATCGCGGTACGCCCGGGCGGCGAAGGCGAGGTCGCGCAGGTCGATGCGTTCGTCGGCGGCGTGCATCATCGGGTAGGTCTGGGTGAGCGGCATGTGGCGGTGCGGGAAGAATCCGTAGGCACGGCAGTCCGGGAAGATCGCGCGGAACCAGCGCGAGTCGGTGAAGCCGGGGAGGATCGTGGGCACCACGCCCGCAGCCTCCGGGTCGTGTTCGGTGAGCCACGCCGTGATCGCGTCGACCACCGGGCCGCCGGGCTCGGACCCGTTGCCGACGATCGTCTCCGTGAACTCGATCTCCACGTCGAGGCCGTCGAGGAGATCGCGGACGCGCCCACGGGCGGTGTCGGCGTCCATGCCGGGCGGGATCCGGCAGTCGACGCGCAGCTCGGCGCGCGCCGGGATCACGTTGATCTTGCTCGACGCCTCGATGATCGTCGGGACGGCCGTCACCCGCAGCATCGGCTCGACGAGCGGCGCGAGGTCCGGGGCCTGCTCGCGCAGCGCATCGACCGCCTGCTCCGGCGTGACGCCGTCGGTGAGGAGACCGAGGCCCTCGAGCAGTGCGCGGGGCGCGTCGGTGAGGTCGATCGGAAGTTCGGTCTCCTCGAGCCGCTGCAGGACCGGCACGAGCTTGAGGAGGGCGTTGTCGCCGACGCCCGGGGTCGAGGCGTGGGCCGCGCGGCCGCGCGTGCGCACGATGAAGCGGCAGACGCCCTTCTCGCCGACGCCGAGCCCGTAGAACCGCCGGTCACCGATGACGAGCGGCGCGCCGCCGCCTTCGTTGATGACGATGTCGGTGCGGACGCGGTCCGCGTTCTCCTCGCACAGCCATCGCGCGCCCAGGGTGCCGCCGACCTCCTCGTCGACCGCGACCACGATCCGCAACAGCCCGGTCGCCGGGCGCCAACCCTCCTCGGCGAGCGAGATCGCCGCCGCGACCTCGGCGGCGGTCTGCGACTTCATGTCGATCGCGCCGCGACCCCAGAGCACGCCGTCGTCGTCGATGTGGCCGCTCCACGGGTCGTGCTGCCAGGCGGCGGCGTCCGCGAGGACCGTGTCGACGTGCGAGAGGAGGGTGACGATCTGCCCGTCGACGGGTGCACCGGGCTCGTGCCCGGCCGGGCCGAGCTCGGCGATGAGGTTCGGGCGGCCGGGGACCGCGGCGAGCAGGTCGACGTGGAATCCGGCGGCCCGGAGGCGCTCGGCGAGCCAGGTCTGTGCAGCCTCCTCGTCGCCCGGCGGGTTCACCGTGTTCTGGCGTACGAGGTGTTGGAGCAGCGCGGTCGCGGCGGTGGCGAGGGGCTCGTCGGAGGCGGGAACGGAGCGGTGATCGGCCACGACCGCAGACGCTACCGCTCCGAACGCGCCGCGGCGCGTGTCAAGAGGGACATGAGGTGGCAGATGACCTGGAAACCCGGCAAGCTGTCGACGATGTCCCCTGCATTGTCTGCTCACGCTCGCGTGCGGCTGGCGGCTGCCCGCGCGTTCCTTGCTGCGGCGCTCGTCGCCTTCGTCGCGTTGATCGGTGGCGCCGCGCCGGCCCAGGCCGCGGCGTCGAAGTTCACGTTCACCGATCCCTCCGGCGACGCCGGTGGCTTCGATCCGATCGACGTCGTGGGTGGGTCCGTCTCCGTCGACAGCTCGGCGGGGTCCGTCACCATCGTGATCACGACGAAGGCCGACGTCACCACCATGCCCAACGGTGGTGCCATGCAGATCGGGCTCGGCCAGACCTCCGGCACGACCTGCGTCGTCGACGCCCAGGACGGCAGTGATCTCGGCGTGGTCTACGCCTCGGCGTCCGGCGTCGAATTCGCGGGGTGGAGCGTCGTCGGCACCGACACGTCCGGCCAGGCAACCGTGACCCACAGCGGCACGTCGACCACGTTCGTCGCCGCCGACCCGGCACTGAAGGGCAAGACCTACACCTGCCTGTCGATGAAGACCTACGCCCCGAGCGGCAACAACGACGGCGGCAGCACCGAGGCCGACAACGTCGTCGCGTTCTCCTCGACGACCGGCACCAACCCCGGAACCGGCGGTTCGGGTGGCTCCGGTGGTTCCGGTGGCTCCGGTCAGTCCTCGACCCAGCAGAAGCCGGTGACCACCACCGAGGCCGACGCCGACAAGGACGGCACCCCCGACTCGCTCGACGCGTGCCGCACCGTCCCCGGGGCCCAGAAGAACGGCTGCCCGACGATGCCGGCGGCGCTCGAGGTCCGCCTCGGAGCCAAGCGCATCGTGGTCGACAAGCTCGTCCCGCTCACGACCGCGAAGACCTGCCCCAAGCTCGTGCGGGTCCGCGCGACCGCGAAGGGCAAGCTCATCGCGAGCGGCCTCGTCTCCGCGTCGCAGTACGGCAGCTTCTGCCGGGTCAGCGGCGCCGTGGCGTTCCGCAAGCACCAGAAGAGCGTGAAGGCCGTCCGCGTGACGATGAAGTACACCGGCCTGGGCAGCATCGCGAAGAGCGCGCACCGCTGATCGACGTCCCGGGCGCGCCGCATCCCGGCGGCGCGCGCCGGAACGGGACGGACCGGTTCAGTTTTCGGAGGCAGCTGCCGAGCTACGGACTGTGTCGCGTACTCCCGCCTTCCACCTCGCCTCGCGCCTCGGCCTCACCGCGGTCCTCGCCGTCCTGTTGACCGTCGTCAACTGCAGCCTCCCGGCA
>JAVHXX010000314.1 GCA_031119595.1 Patulibacter sp.
GGAACCCGATCGCCCGGTCGAGGAGGTCGCCCTGGTCGCTGTTCGACCAGGCCGAAGCGTCGTCGTCGACGCCGTGGAGGAGGTAGAGCACCGGCCAGCGCTTGCCGGGCTGTTCGTCGTACCCGTCGGGGAGGAGCGCGTATGCGCGCAGTGAGGTCGCCTTGTTGAGCGGGGCGACGTGGACGTCGACGTTGCCCGCGGCGCTCGGGAGGTCGAAGGACTCCAGCCGCTGGGCGCCCAGGGCCGGTTGCACGGCGCCGAACGCGACGAGGACCGCAATCACCGCGATGCCGATGGCTGTACGGCGCGCGGCGCGTTCGAGGAGGGGCAGGAGATGGGAGCGCAGGAGGGGCATCGCCGCCGGACGGTAGTGCGCTCCGTGGCGAAGCGCAGAACGCCGTTCAAGATCGACGAAACCCCGGAATCCCCGACCAGCGCTGACCGAGAGTGCCCCGCGGCCGCAGCGCACACTGGAGACATGAGCCTCTTCCGGCGCGATCCCGCCGATCCGCAGTCCTCGCGGTCGCACGCGCGCGTGTCGGCACCGAGCATCGACCAGGTGCGCAGCGAACTCGCGCGCCGCCGGTTCCGCAGTGCCGAGCGCCGCGAGCCCGACCATTCCGCCCACTCCGTGCCGCCCGGCGGGTACCGCAAATCGCGCGCCGAACAAGCCCGCGACGACCGCCTCAGCGCCCACGAGGCCGAGGTGCAGCGGCGCGCGGCCGAGGTCGAGCGGGAAGCCGGCCGGGGCGCGGTCGCCGAGCGCGCAGCCCCCGGCGCCGAACCGGGCGACGCGCCCGTCGACGTCGTCGACGGCGGTCACCTCGATCCGGCGAAGCCCGATCCGGTCGCGGCCACGAACCATCGCCGGCCCGGCGGCCCGCCCGGCGGCGACGCCGACGAGGACCGTGGCGACGGCTCCGGTGACGCGGACGACGCCCCGTCGACGACGACCGTCGCGACCCTGAAGCGCACGTTCAAGCAGTTCAGTGCCCACGACCTCACGGACTGGGCCGCGTCGCTCACCTACTACGGGCTGCTCTCGCTGTTCCCGGGGCTGATCGCGTTCGTGTCGATCCTCGGCATCTTCGGCGACCCGGCCACGACCACGAGCACCCTCACGGACATCGTCGACCGGCTCGCGCCGGGCTCCGCCTCGGACACCTTCCAGGGCCCGATCCAGTCGATCGTCGACCACAAGGGCACGGCCGGCGTGATGTTCTTCGTCGGCATCTTCGCGGCGCTGTGGTCGGCCTCCGGCTACATCGGTGCGTTCATGCGCGCGTCGAACGCGATCTACGAGACGGCCGAGGGGCGGCCCTTCTGGAAGCTCCGCCCGCTGCAGTTGCTCGTCACGTTCGTGATGGTCGTGATGCTCGTCGGCGTGGTGCTCGCGCTCGTGTTCACCGGGCCCGTCGTCGACGCCGTCGCCGGTCCGGTCGGCATCGGCCACTCGGCCGTGCAGGTGTGGAACATCGCGAAATGGCCGGCGCTGATCGCCGTGGTGCTGATCATGCTCGGCGTCCTCTACTACGCCTCACCGAACGTCCGCATCCCGAAGTTCTCGCTCATCACGCCGGGCGCGATCCTCGCGCTGGGCATGTGGGTCGTGGCGAGCGTCGCGTTCGCGTTCTACGTGGGCAACTTCGGCTCCTACGACAAGACCTACGGCACCCTCGGTGGCGTGATCTCGCTGCTCGTGTGGCTGTGGATCTCGAACATCGCCGTGCTGCTTGGTGCGCAGCTCAACGCCGAGATCGAGCGCACACGTGAGCTGCGCCGCGGCGTTCCCGGCGCTGCCGAGGAGATCCAGCTCGACCCGCGCGAGGCACCGAAGGGCGAGAAGCAGGCCGTCGAGGCGGCCTGAGCCGGGACGCCGCGCGGGTTCCCCCACGCGGCGACGTGCCGGCGTGGCGTCAGGCGGCGGCGGGCTCCGCCGGCGCGCCCACGGCCCGGGCGATCGCTGCGGCCGCGACCTGGGGCGTCTCCCACATCGGACTGTGGCCGGCGTCGTCGATGCGGGTCACCGTGCCGGGACGCTCGGCGCAGATCGCGTCGATCGCGTCGTGGTCGACCCGGAGATCCTGCATGCCGTAGATGAGCGACGCGGGGGTGTCGAGCGCGTCGAGGCGCTCCGGCAGCGAGCGCTCGCCGAGGTAGAGGTCCATCGCGGCGCTCGACCGCGTGAACGTCGACCAGGAGCAGGCGCGGAGGTCGTCGACGAAGCTGTCCGGGACCGGGAACGACGGCGCGAACGCGCTCCGCAGGCCGCTCTTCAGCTTCGCGCGCGGCGCCACACGCCACGCGATCCGCCCGATCACCGGCTTGCGGATGAGGCCTTCGGAGCCCTTGTGCGCGGTGAGCCGGCTCGCGACCGTGAGCGACGAATTGACGAGCACGATGCGCTCGGCGAGCGATGCCGCGCGCTCGGCGATCGCGGTGGCGACGAGGCCACCCATCGAGTGCCCGACGACGACGATGCGCTCGCCACGCAGGCGGCCGATCGCGTCGCTTGCGGCCTCGGCCATCTCCTCGATCGTGCGCGGCGTGGCCCGGCGACGGTTCTCGCCGTAGCCCGGCAACTCGACCGGCTCGGGGCGCAGGCCGGCGGCGACGAGCGCGGGCGTGATGAGGTCCCAGCAGCGGCGCGAGCCACCGAGACCGTGGATGAGAGCGAGCGTGGTCTGGGTGTCGGACATCGGAGCAGGAGACGGGACGAAGGGAGGGCCAGCCTAGACCCTCGTGCGCCATCCCGCGACGCCGGTTTCGCGCCGTGCAAACGGATGGACGAGCCCGGATTGCCCTGCATCCTCGGGCGTCCGGACGTCAGCCCTTGATGCGGCTCTCCTGGCCGGCCCACTCGCGCTCGCGGAGCTCGTACTTCTGCACCTTGCCGGTCGAGGTGCGCGGAAGCGCATCGAGGAACTCGACGGCGCTCGGCGCCTTGAACCGGGCGATGCGCGAACGCACGAATTCGATGATCTCGTCCTCGGTCGCCCGGGCCCCGTCGGCGAGCACGACGAACGCCTTCGGCGTCTCACCCCACCGGTCGTGGGGGATGCCGATCACGGCGACGTCGGCGACGCCCGGGAACGCCATGAGCGCCCCCTCGACCTCGACGGTGGAGATGTTCTCGCCGCCGGAGATGACGATGTCCTTCGCGCGGTCGACGAGCTTCGCGTAGCCGTCGGGCTGCATCACACCGAGGTCGCCGGAATGGAACCAGCCACCGGCGAACGCCTTCGCGGTGGCGGCCTCGTCGTCGAAGTAGCCCTTCATCACGTTGTTGCCGCGCATCACCAGTTCACCGACGGTGGTGCCGTCGGCGGGGACGTCCTGCATCTGGTCGTCGACCACGCGCAGGCGATCCGCCGAGAGCATGCCGACGCCCTGCCGGGCGAGGAGCGTCGCGCGTTCGTCGGCGGGGAGCTCGGGCCAGCCGTCCTGCCACTCGCACACCGAGTACGGGCCGTAGGTCTCGGTGAGCCCGTAGAGGTGGATGACCCGCGCGCCGAGCGCCTCGAGCTGACCGATCGTCGTCGGGCTCGGCGCCGCGCCGGCGGTCGAGATCGTGAGCGGCGCCTCGAGCGGCGCGGCCTCCTCGGCCGTCGCGAGGGTGCTGAGCACCACCGGCGCGCCGTTGAGATGCGTCACGCCCTCGCTGCGGATGAGCGACCACATCGCGTCGCCGCGGACGGCCCGCAGGCACACGTGCTTCCCGGCGACCGCCGTCACGCCCCACGTGGTGCACCAGCCGTTGCAATGGAACATCGGCAGCGTCCACAGGTAGGTCGACGCAGCCGTGTGCTCGGAGTGGACCACCTCGGCGAGGGCGTTCAGGTAGGCGCCGCGGTGCGTGTACATCACGCCCTTGGGCTGGCCCGTGGTGCCGGAGGTGTAGTTGATCGAGATGGTCGCGAGTTCGTCGTCGACCTCCCACGGGAGCGGCTCGTCGGAGCCCCGGGCGAGCAGATCGGCGTAGCTCGGGCCGTCGACCGTGGCGGTCACCGGGTGGTCGATCTCGCGGTCGTCGACGGTGACGATCTCGCGGACGGTCGCGAGCTGGCCGGCGACCGGGGCGACGCTTCCGGCGAGCTCGCTGTCGACGACGAGCAGCTTGGCTCCCGAGTGGTCGAGGATGTGGCGGACCTCGTCCGGGGCCAGGCGGGTGTTCAGGGCGACGAGCACCGCGCCGGCGAGGGGCACCGCGAAGTGCGCGACGAGCTCCTCGGGGATGTTCGGGCAGAGGTAGGCGACGCGGTCGCCCGGCTCGATGCCGGAGGCCTGCAGGGCGCGCGCGAGCCGCGTGGCCTCGGCGGCCATCTCGGCGTAGGTGATGCGCCGCCGGCCGTGCACGATGGCCGTGCGCTGCGGATGCACCTCGGCCGAGCGCTCCAGGAACCGCAGGGGCGTGAGCGGCGTGGGGGAGACGATCGGCGACGCAGCGGAGGACATGGATCCACCCTAGATCGCGTGGCCGACCGCGCGATCCAACTCGCCTCGGGCGAGGCATGCTGCCGCAGCGGCGGAGCCGAGGCGTCATGTAGCCGACCGGTGAAATGCGCGTGTTGCGTGGAGGCGCGGCGTGCGGCGGGGCTTAGGCTGGAGTGATGTCCGCGCCGCCACCCGATTCGACCGCGCCCGCCCGTCCCGCGTCGTCGCTGGACCAGGGCGCGCTCGAGATCGAGCGGAAGTTCCTCGTGACCGAGCCGCCGGCGAACCTCCACGAGTACCCGTCCGAGCGGATCCTGCAGGGCTATCTGTCGCTGGATCCCGAGGGTGCGGAGGTCCGGCTGCGCAAGCGCGGCTACCACACGCTCCTCACGATCAAGCAGGGCCACGGCCTGGCGCGCGCCGAGGAGGAGTTCCTCATCGACGGGCCGCGATTCGACCGCCTCTGGGCCGGCACGAGCGGGCGCCGCGTGGAGAAGACGCGCTACCGCGTGCCCACCGTCGACGAGCTCACGATCGAGGTCGACGTCTTCGACGGGGCGCTCTCCGGGCTGATCGTCGCCGAGGTCGAGTTCGTGAGCGAGGCGTCGGCGACGGCCTTCCGCCCGGCCTCCTGGATGCGCGTCGACGTGACCGACGACCCGCGCTACGGCAACGCCCGGCTCGCCCTCGACGGCGTGCCGGATCGCAAGTCGGTCGGCGAGCACGCCCTCCTCGACGGCGAACCGCTCGCCGCCGGGCTGATCCACGTGGCGCTCGCGCAGGTCGATGCCGCCGCCGACGCCCTGCAGGGCCGCGACGCCGCACCGATCGAGAAGGCCGTGCACACCTCGCGGAAGGCCTTCAAGCGCGGGCGCGCACTCGTGCGCGTGGCGCGTGACGGGCTCGGCAGCGAGGTCGCCGAACGCGACAACGATGCCTTCCGCGAAGCCGGTCGCAAGCTCTCGGGCGCGCGCGACGCCCAGGTCGTGGTGGAGACGCTCGCCGCGCTCGTCGAGCGCTTCCCGGACGACCTCACCGACGACCGCGTCGGCGGCCTGCGAGAGGTGCTGATCGCCGAGTACGCCGGTGCCGACGTGCACGCGCGGGTCGACCCGGGGGCCGTCGCCGAGGTCCTCGAGCTGCTCGACGGGCTCCGCGGTGACATCACCACCTGGCAC
>JAVHXX010000315.1:0-384 GCA_031119595.1 Patulibacter sp.
CCCGCCCAGGCCTGTCGTGGAACCCCGTGAAAAACACGACGATCCACGACAGCCCACACCACCCGCCCAGGCCTGTCGTGGAACCCCGTGAAAAACACGACGATCCACGACAGCCCGCGGGCGGGTCGCCGTGTCGGTCCGTGCCCGCGGCGCGGCCCGGGGCGCCGCCCGCGTACAGTCTCCGGCGATGAAGATCGGGATCGTCGGAATGCCGAACGCGGGCAAGAGCTCGCTGTTCAACGCGCTCACCAAGGCCGGGATCGAGGCGGCGAACTACCCGTTCACCACGATCGAGCCGAACATCGCCATCGTGCCGGTGAAGGACAAGCGCCTCGACCAGCTCGTGGAGCTGCTCGGCGCGAGCGAGGAGGTCGAGGACACGAT
>JAVHXX010000315.1:394-5602 GCA_031119595.1 Patulibacter sp.
ACACGATCGCGTTCCACGACATCGCGGGCCTCGTCGCCGGCGCGTCGAAGGG
This sequence comes from Patulibacter sp., assembly GCA_031119595.1. Lineage (GTDB taxonomy): Bacteria > Actinomycetota > Thermoleophilia > Solirubrobacterales > Solirubrobacteraceae > JAGIBJ01. The sequence continues at coordinate 447 of JAVHXX010000315.1, forward strand.
CGAGGGCCTCGGCAACCAGTTCCTGAGCAACATCCGCGAGACCGACGCGATCATGCACGTCGTCCGCTGCCACGGCGACGACAACGTGATCCACAGCGAGGGCTCCGTGAATCCGGCCCGCGACATCGAGACGATCGAGACGGAGCTGATCTTCGCCGACCTCGAGCAGGCCGAGAAGCGTCTGGAGCGCGTGATCCGCGCCGCGCGCGGCGGGGACAAGGCCGCCGTCGCCGAGAAGGACTGGCTCGAGGAGCTCATCGCCGGCTACAACGCCGGCCGCCCCGCCCGCTTCACGCCGATGCCCGACGAGGTCGACAAGGGCCAGACGGTGCAGCCGCTCACCGCCAAGCCGGTGCTGTTCGTCGCGAACGTCGACGAGGGCTCCGACGAGGTCCCCGCGGTCGTCGCCGAGCACGCCGCCAAGAACGACGCCAAGGCCGTCGCGATCAGCTCGCGCATCGAAGCCGAGCTCGCCGAACTCGACGACGAGGAGGCGGCGATGATGCGCGAGGAACTCGGCGTCAGCGAGTCGGGGCTCGAGCGGGTCGTCGCCGGGGCGTTCGCGCTCCTCGACCTCATCACGTTCTTCACCGTTGGCTCCGGCGTGCGCGGTCAGTCGTGGCACCTCAAGAACGGCCTCACGGTGTGGCACGCCGCCGGCGAGATCCACGGCGACATCCAGAAGGGGTTCGTCCGCGCCGAGGTGGTCCGCTGGGACCAGCTCATCGAGGCCGGCGGGTACTCGCAGTCGCGCGACAAGGGCACGCTGCGCATCGAGGGCCGCGACTACCTCATGCAGGATGGCGACGTGATCACCGTCAAGCACACCGGCTGACCTCACCCTCTCCGCACCTCCGCCCGGACAACTCCCGATCCGGGCTGCGGAACCGCCGCACGCGAACACGGAAAACGCCTGATTTCCCGGCCGATCAGCGGGCGTACGGTGGATCCATGACCACCGCGACCGCCTCCGCTGCCCGCCCCGACCAGGCTCTCCGCACCCGCTCCGCGGCCAGCACCCCCGAGCGCCCCGAGGCGCGTTCCGGCTGGGCGGCCCTCGACCGCGACACCCGACGCCTCGCGGTCGCGGCCGGCGTGTCGATCGTGTTCCTGCTCGCGGCGTTCCTCGCCCTCATCGCGATCCTCGGCGCCAACGGCCGCACCCAGCGCGCGTACTCCGCCGACCACCCCGTCGCCCCGGTCACGCGCCTCGCCCCGTAGGGCCCGGCGGCGCCACACCCGCACGACGTCCGTCCGGGGGTGAGCGCACCACGTGGACGCCCGTCGCCGACATGGCTTAAGGTCCGCGCCATGAGCTCCCAACCGGCCACCCTCCACGACGACGACGATGTCGACGTCAGCCTCGACCCGGCGACGCGCCGCAAGTTCCTGATCCTGCTCACCTTCTGCGCGCTGTGCGTGATCGCGGTCGCGATCTTCGTCGTCGCCGCGTCCGAGGATCCGAAGCACGTCGTCGAGCGGGTCCAGGACCAGCGCGACGCCGCCGTCTACCTCCTGCAGTCGGTCTTCGCCTAGCGCGACCGACGTGGCCGCGGTCCCGGGCGACCGGGCCGCGTGCGCACGCGTCCGGGTGGGCCCGGACGCGCACCGGCCCTGCTGACAGGGCGTCAAGTTAGGCTGGAAGCATGGTCCCCAGCCTCGAGGCCCCCACGCAGATCCAGCCCTCGGCCCCTGCCCCGCCGGACCAGGGCCTCACGCCCCGTGAGCGCACGCCGGTCATCGGCGGCCCCGGCGGCGGCCCGCCGCGCCCGCCGAAGCGCCGCACCGGTGGCGGAGGCAACGGCGGTGACGGTGAGGAGCCCGGCGGCCCGGGCGACGACGCCGCCCGCAAGCGCCTCACCCTCGTGGTCGCCGGGGTCGGGATCATCGTGCTCGTGGTGCTGTTCGCGCTGCTCTCCGGCGGCGGCAACGACGATGCCACCGTGACCACGCCCGCCGGCCTCCCCGTCGCCACGCAGAGCCAGGCCAAGGCGGCCGCGGCCTCGACCTCCCCCACGCCGACGCCGGCCAGCAGCGCCACGCCGACGCCGAGCGCCACGCCCGCGCCCTCGACCCCGGCGTCCGGCTCGACGACGCCCGCGACCAGCCCGGGCGGATCAGGCGGCGGCGTCTCCGTCGACGGCGGCACCGCGACCAGCGGACCGCTCCTGCAGTCCGGTTCCGTCACCAAGATCAAGGTGAAGCAGGGCGACACCGTCACCTTCCAGGTCAAGTCGGACACCGCCCAGGAAGTCCACGTCCACGGCTACGACAACAAATACGACGTCGCCGCGGGCCAGACCAAGACCATCAGCTTCCCCGCCACCATCACGGGCATCTTCGAGATCGAGTTCGAGGACACGAGCACGCAGATCGGCGAGCTCACCGTCGAACCGTAGGCGGCTGCGGGGGCCGGCGGGACCTAGGAGGCTTGGGTTCGCTTCTTCTCGCGATGCTTGCGTTGGCGGTTGCGGTCTCCGCAGCGGGCGTCCTCGCACCAGCGGCGTTGGCCGGGCCGTGAGACGTCCACGAAGGGGACGCCGCAGTCGTCCGAGGCGCAGGTGCGCAGACGGCCCGCGAGGAACGGATCGCGGAGCAGTTCGATCGCGTCACGGGCGATCACGGAGAGCGCCTGAGACGTGGTGGGTTCGAGCCATGACTCGGTCGTGAGTTGCGGGATGAGCGGGGGTTTCGCCGCCATCGCGTCGATGACCTGACGATCTTCGACCCGCACGAGCGTCTGCGTGAGCACGGCCTGGATGGCGTGCCAGATCGACCAACGGAGACGACGCGCGTCGAGGTAGTCGGCTGGCGTCGACCGGGTCCAGACGGCGAGCTGCGACCACGCGAGCCACACGTCGAGCTCGGCCGGCGACGGCGTCCGCTCGAGGTGGGCGTACTCGTCGCCCTCGAGCCCGGTGAGCGCGAGGTCGATGCTCAGGCGGCCGGTGTTGCGGAAGTCACGGTCGAGGCCGATGCCGAGGGTCCCGACGACCCCGTTCGTGGGCAGATGCACTTGCGTCATGGGTCCGACGCATGCTAGTCAACCGCGCCCGCGACGGGCGCAGACTCCCCTGCAATCAGGCGGGATCCGGCGTGCCGCGCCGGGCGACCACGAGGACGTCGTCGACGAGTTGGTCGAGGACGGCCTGGTCGAGCGGGCCCCCGGTGACGAGGGCGCGCATCCACACGGTGGCGCCGAGCAACTCGAGCACGCGGAACGCGTCGCGCTGCGGCGGGATCTCGCCGCGGTCGACGGCACGGCCGATGATGCGATCCGCGTTCTCCTGACGCAGGTCCCAGTGCTTCGTGCGGATCGCGACCTGCTCGTCCTCGGGGAGCGCGAGCATGCTGCGGATGAGCACCCGCACCTGCGGGTTGGAGAAACCCGTGGCGAGCGACTGCGCGATCTGACGCAGGTCGGTCTCGAGCGCACCGGTGTCGGGATCCGGGACCGCCATCGCGGTCATGTCGACGAGGACATCGGCGACGAGCTTCGGCTTCGTCGCCCACCGGCGGTTGACGGTGCTGAGGGCGACGTCGGCCTTCTTCGCCACCGACGAGAGCGTCAGGCCGCCGTAGCCGGACTCGAGGAGCTCGGCGATCGTCGCCTCGAAGATCGCCGCGCGAACGCGCTCGCTACGGCCACCCGTGCGGGCCCCCGTGGTGACGCGCCCCGGTTTGCTCGTGGCCGTCGACATCCCGCCGGAACTATACGGTCGCGCGGCGCGCCCGCTCCGCGAAATGGCCATGAGCGGGGTGAACGGACCTGGAAACCGGTGCTACACGCGCCGGTCGAGCGCCTCGGCGAGACGCACCATCCCGCGCTCCGCGGCAGCCTTCGAACCCATCGCCCAGTCGGTCTCCTGGTCCTCAGGCCGCTCGACCGCGACGGGTTGCAGCTGGGCGACCTCGAGGTAGATCCGGAGGTCGTCGGCGCTGCCCGCGATGCTCTGCGCCCGCTTGAGACTGAGCGGGCTGACGGGCTTCTCGTCGCCGGAGGCGATCGCCTCGGCCTTCGCGATCACGCGTTCCAGCGTCAGGTACTCGGCGAGCAGCGCGGCGGCGGTCTTCGCGCCGATGCCGGCGGCACCGGGGATGCCGTCGGAGGTGTCGCCGCGGAGGGCAATCAACTCGGGCACCTGACTCGGCGCGCAGCCGATCCAGTCACCGACACCCGCGGGCGTGACGGTCGCGACGCCCTTGTCGCGGCCCTGCGGGAAGCGCACGTGGACGTTGGCGGTGACGCACTGGAAGAGGTCACGGTCGCCGGTGACGAGGCGGGCCGGGCTCTTCGCCGCGTGCTCGAGCTTGGCGTAGGCGCCGAGGAGGTCGTCGGCCTCGAGGGTCGAGTGCTGCGACACGCGCCAGCCGAGCAGCGCACACACCTCGGCGGCCTGCTCGAACTGCGGGCGGAGGTCCTCCGGCATCGGGTCGCGGTGCGCGTGGTACTGCGGCAGCAGCTCGACGCGGTAGCTCGCCTCCTCCGCACCGAAGCAGATCACCACCGCGCGCGGGCCGCCGATGCCCTCCTGCGGATCCACGCACGCGTCGATTTCGTTCATGACGAACCGGATGAAGCCGAGGACCGCGCCGACGGGCTTCCCGTCGGTGCCGAGGATGTCCGACGGCATCGCGAAGTAGGAGCGGTAGAGGATCGACGGGGCGTCGACGACGAGGAGCGGGCCGGTGGTCACCCGCCCAACCCTACGCGGGCGCCGATCCCGGCGACGAGCATCTGGAGCATCGCCTCGAACGACCGGTCGCGGTCGACGTCCATCGCGAAGCCGCCCTCGGCCTCGAGCGTCACGAAGCCGTGCAGCGCCGACCGCATCGCACGCACCGCGTGGACGAGTTCCTCCTCCGAGAGCGCGTAGCCACGGAGGGTCGCATGGAACGCCCCCAGCGCCCGGGCGGCCGCGGCCCGGAGGTCCTCGTCGCCGGATGCCGGCGCGCGGAGCCCGGCGGTGTACCGTCCCGGCGCGGCGCCGGCGTAGTCGCGGTACGCCCGGCCCGCCGCCAGGACCGCGTCCTCGCCGGCCAGCCCGGTCGCGGCGAGCGTGAGCGCGTCGGTGAGCTCGGTGATCCCGCGCAGGGCGACCGCCCGGACGAGCGCATCGCGGCTGGCCACGTGGTTGTAGAGCGAGGGCCCTTTC
>JAVHXX010000316.1 GCA_031119595.1 Patulibacter sp.
CCGTGGCCGTGGGGAAGCGGGTGGCGCCGAGGCCCGTCACCGGGCCGCCGATCGCGGTCGTGACCTCGCCGTCGGGCCACACGAGCCGCACGCCGGGCTGCTCGGTGAGCGCGCCGCAGGCGGCGCTGCGCGCCGCGCCCGCGGGCATCGGCGCGGCCTCGGGCGCCGTGGCGGTGACCATCGCGAAGCCCGGGAAGCAGGTGAGCCATTCGGCGAGCGTGGCGCCGGTCGGCCGCGGGATCTGGCCGACGACGAGCTCGGCGCCACAGCCCGAGGCCTCGGCGAGCATGCCGGTCGTGCCGACGATCCCGGCCATCGACACGTCCTTCGCGGCGTGCGGCTGCGCCGCCCCGACAGCCTCGAGCATCTCGCGCATCTCCTCGCGGGTGCGCGTGGTCGAGGAATCCCACTGCCGACCCTCGTAGCCGGGGCGCCACCCGCCGGCGAGGTCGGCGGTGAGCTGGAGGGTGTCACCGGGCCGACCGCCGCCCGCGGGGATGGGGGAGTTCGTGCGTCCGAGCCCGGTGACGGTGAGGTGGCCGGCGGTGCCGAGCTGGGTATGGCCGCCGACGATCGGCAGCTCGAACATCTCCGAACCGGCCTTGAGTCCGGCGATCACGCGGGCGAGGGTCGCCTCGTCCTTCGCGCCGATCGTGTCGAGGGCGGCGAACGGCGCGGCACCCATCGCGGAGAGGTCGTGGGCGGTGACGAGCATCCCGCACCAGCCGGCCCACTCGGGGTCGCGCTCGACCATCGCGGGCAGGATCGCGTCCACGCAGGCCACGAGGCCGTCGGCGCCGGGGAGCGGCATGCCGTCGTCGCCGAGCCAGGCCGCCATCGGCCCGTCGCTCGGGAGGAGGTCCGCGGTGAGGCGACCGATCGGCGACTTCGTGCGGCCCGCGAGGTCGGCGAAGCGGCCGACCGGCCAACGCATCGCCACGTGCGCCATCCCGGCGACGGTCATCGCGCCCGTGCGCTCCCAGCCGAGACGCGTGAAGAACGGTTCGCAGTGCTCCTGGACGTGCGCGTCGAAGCGCAGGACGCCCTCCTCGGTGGCGACCCGGCACGCGCCCTGCACGAGCGCGCTCCCGATCGAGCCGGCGCGCAGGTCGCGGTGGGGCTTGGCGACGAGCCGCGAGCCGCGCCACCAGCCGATGTCGCGGCCGGTGAGCTGCGCGGGATGCACCCGCACGCCGCCGACCACGCGCCCTTCGCGCTCGATCACCACGAGCACGCGGGTGCGGGGGTCCTCGTCGTGGGCGTCGAGGTCGTGGCCGTCGAAGAGGCCCTGCTCCTGCACGAAGGCCTCGCGGCGCAGCGCGCGGTAGCCGGCCATGAGCGCGGCGTCGCCGGTGGCCTCCAGGAGGCGCAGTTCGGGCGGCGGCACGAGCGCCGGCGTCAGCGACGGCGGTGCGGTCGAGATCGGCGTGCGGCGGCGCGGCACCACGGCCGCACGGGACGGCGCGCGCCTCGCCCGGACGGCGGGCCGGGTCGCCGGGCGGTCGCCGTCGAGGATGAACTCGGCGGTGGCCGCGACGGGCGCCGCGGGGTTCGTGCGGTCCTCCCGGAACATCGCGGGTCAGCCCCCGGCGCTCTGGAGAGCCGAGCACGCGCCGCAGGCTGCGCACCCGGCGCCCTGGTCGGCGCCGCGCATCCCGGCGAGCTCGAGCGCCGCGCCGACCCGCATGGTCACGTTCAGGAGCGTGACCGGGTCGGGGGCCGGCACGTCGTCGACGTCGTGGGCGAGGGACCCGGCGAGCGGGCGGTACGGCACGACGAACGGATACACGCCCATCTCGATCAACCGCTCCGCGCCGGCCACCAGCTCGTCCGGGTCCTCTCCGAGGCCGACGAGCACGTAGGTCGAGACGCGGTTGCGTCCGAACACGCGCACGGCCTCACGCCACGCTTCGTCGTACCGCTCCAGCGGCATGGTCGCCTTGCCCGGCGTCCACCGCCTGCGGACCTCCTCGTCGAGCGACTCGACGTGGATGCCGATCGCCTCGGCACCGGCGTCCTTGAGGCGCTGGATCCAGGAGAGGTCGACCGGCGGCTCGATCTGCACCTGGATCGGCAGCCCGGGCACCGCCTCGAGGACCGCTTCGACGCACCGCGCGAGATGCTTGGAGCCGCGGTCGAGGCCGTTGCTCGTGCCGGTCGTCATCACGACCTGCTCGATCCCGTCGAGCTCGACCGCCGCCTTCGCGACCTCCGCGAGCTGCTCCGGGAACTTCACCTGCGTGGTCGCGCCCGCCCGCAGCGATTCCTCGATCGTGCAGAAGCGGCAGCGCGTGTCCTCGCGGGTGTAGCGGATGCAGGTCTGCACCACGGTGGTCGCGAGCACGTTCGTGCCGTGGAGCCGCGCGAGCTTCTCGTACGGGATGCCGTCAGCCGTCTCGAGGTCGTAGAAGCGCGGCCGCTGGATCGGCTCGAGCATCGCGTCCTCGACGACGATCCCGTCCTTCGTGATCGACCCGTCGTCCAGGACCTCGAAGGGCGAGTCCGCCGCGAGCGGGATCGTGGCCGCCGGGCAGCCGCCGCCGGGCCGGCGCCGCGGGGCGCCGCCGGCCCGGGCGACGAGGTCACCCGGATCGACCGTGGCCGCGTCGTCGCCGGCGAGCGGCAGCAGCTTCCAGTGGCCGTCGTCGCTGGGCCCCGCACCGGCGCGTCGGCGCAGCGGCGGGGCCGAGCGCACGCCGCGTACGGCGAGCTCGGTGCGCAGGTCCAGCTCCATTGGTGTCTCGGTCCTTCGGTCGGTCGTGGTAGACGGGTCGGGCGAGGCCGGGCTAGAACATCCAGGTGGAGTTGATGATCGCGCCCTTGCGGGCGTAGTGGATGACCGCGTCCTGGACGTCGAGCGGGTGCGTCGGGATGACGCCCTCGATGAGGTCCTCCTCGCGGGCGCCGTGCAGCGACAGGCCGAAGCGGCACGCGTAGACCTTGCCGCCCTCGGCGATGAGCGTCTTGATCTGGTTGTTGATGTTGTGCTCGCCGGGGAAGGCCGAGTTGCCGACCGTCGGGAAGCCGCGGGTGGCGAGGCAGTTCAGCGCGCCCATCCCGTAGAAGTAGATGGCCGTCTCGAAGCCCTTGCGGGCGGCGCGCGTGGCCTGGAGGATCGCCACGAAGCTCACCGACGACTCGTGTGCGAGGCCGTGCACGAGCGTGAAGTACGACTCGCCCTGCTCGGCCTGGTAGTCGGGGAAGACCTTCGTCGTGCCGTAGATCGAGCTGCCGTCGGACAGCGACGGGTGGGCGATCTCGTTGAGGCTGGCGAGCTCGGTCTCGGTGAGGCCGGAAGCGGTCGGGGTGCTCATCAGGGGCGTCCTTGTGGGGTGATCGTGGTCGGCGACGACGGGGAAGTCGGAGCCGCGGTCCGGGTCGCCGCACCGGCCCGTGGGCCGGTGTGCGGTGTGTGGTGCGGGCGGTTCGCGGTGGCGATGCCTGCGCTGAGAGGAAGCCTGCGGGAGTTCACGAGAGGCGCCGTGGGCCGCTCGGCCGAAGTCGCCGCGGGGGTCGTTCTCCACCTGGCCAAGTCCCTCCCCTCCCGTTCGGAAGGGCCGAAGGCGCGTCTTCCGGTTTCCGGAAGACGGCTTCCGAGAACCCCTGAGAAACGGGGGTTTCGGGGAACGGGCGGGTTCGGTGCGCGGCGACTCGGTGGCGCCCCGGCGCCGCGCGGCGGCCCGGGCGGAAGCGACACCCAAAGATCCTCGGTTTACGTGGCGAGCTTCTTTGGGGTCACGTGTCGCCGCGGCGGCCCGGGCCAGGTGGGTTTCATGAAAGGACGGACCCCGCTACGCTCTGCCCATGAGCACGACCGAGTCGGAGCAGGCCATCGCGTTCGGGGAGGACCCGGCGGTCGTCGAGCGCGGCCTCGCCCAGCAGCACGCGCTCACGGGCGCGAACGCCCCGGAGGCCTGGGGTGACGCGCGCGCCAAGACGGTCGAGTGGTGGGATCCGATCGCGAACGCGAAGAAGGGCGCCGAGCTCGCGGGCATCGACTACCTGCGGGCGATGATGGCCGGCGAGCTGCCGCCCCCGCCGATCTCACGCCTCTTCGGCTTCTCGCTGGTCGAGGTCGCGGACGGCCTCGCGCACTTCGCGGGCGTCCCCGACGAATCCGCCTACAACCCGATCGGCATCGTGCACGGCGGCACGGTCTGCACCCTGCTCGACTCCGCCATCGGCTGTGCGGTCCAGACGCAGCTCCCGGCGGGCGTCGGGTACACCTCGATCGACCTCACGGTGAGCTATCTGCGCCCGGTCCACGCGACGACCGGTGCGATCTCCGCGATCGGCACGGTCACCAAGCCCGGGCGGCGCGTCGCGTTCGCGGAGGCCAAGGTCGTCGACTCGGCCGGCAAGCTCATCGCCACGGCGACGGGCTCCTGCCTGATCATGGGACCGGCGTAGCCGCGGCGCTCCCCCGGCGGCCCGCCGACGCCACTCGTGCGTGGCCCGCGATGCCCGCGGCTCAGCCGGCCTTCGTCTTCGTGTCGTAGGAGGCCGAGGTCGGACTGCCGCCGACGGGGGTGGTGGTGATCTTCACGCTGGTCGGTGCGAAGGCGACCGTCTCGATGGCGCTGCCGGCGCCGTGGAGCGAGAGCCGGGACACGCGCACGTTCGCCATGTCGTAGACCGTGGTCGGCGCCGACGGTGACGCCTGCACCACGACCTGCACCACGGGCAGCAGCTTGCTTCCCTCGAGCGCGCTCCGGAGCAGTGGGGTCCGTGCATCGACGGTGGACGTGACGACGAGATCGCCGATCGTGACCCTGGTGCCGCCGGCCCCTGCGGCGGTCGCCGGGACCGCGGTCGCGTCCCAGGAGGCGCCCGTGATCCCGGAGGTGGCCGGGGAGCCCGTCACCTTGAACGTGCCGGCGGACGCGTCGGCCGGCGGCGTCGTGGTGGTGGGCGTCGTGGCGGTCGGATCGGTGGTCGACGGGAAGCTGAGGACCGGGAAGATGGTGTCGCCGGGCTTTCCGGCACCGGTCACGTGGAGGGTCACCTGCTCGTAGCTCTCGCCGTGCTCCGTGACCGGCTTGATCTCGGTGATCTGGAGGATGCGGAGCGCGTACGTCGCGTAGGCGGAGCCGGTGCCGTCGAGGAGGGTCAGCTTGCCGCTGGTGAAGACGACGCCGCCGACCAAGGCCTTGAACAGGGCCGCGGACGTGGCATCGACCGGTTTGGTGATCGTGAGGTCGCCCAGGGTCGCGGCGCCAGGGACGCCGGACCCGCCTGCTGCCGCGGGGGAGGCACCCGTCTCGGTCCAGTCGACCGAATCGATCTCGATCGCGCCCGGCAGGGCGTCGGTCGCGGTGGCCGTCGTGATCCCGGCGAGGTCGAGGAGTCCGGTCTTGCTGCGAAGCGCTTCGCCGGCGTCGAGGCCGCGGGGGCCGGCGGGCCCGGCCGGGCCCGCTGCGCCGGTGGCGCCGGTCGGCCCTGCGACGCCTGCCACACCCGTGGCGCCCGTCGCGCCCTTGCCGCCGGCCGTACCGGCGGCACCCGCGGCACCCGTGGCACCAGCTGCGCCGGTCGGGCCGGCGGGACCGGTCAGGCCGGCAACGCCCGTCGCCCCGGTCGCCCCGGTTGCAC
>JAVHXX010000317.1 GCA_031119595.1 Patulibacter sp.
CGGCCCATCTGGTCAAAAAGGGCGCCGAGGCTGCTCGCGCCACTGCTGCGACCGTCGCTGCGCTCGACGCGCTCGACGTTCGCGGGTAGGGACGGGTCGCGTGCGTCGTTGTGCTGAGCCTGGGTCCGGGTGTGGTGGCGCGGGCCTTGTGGCTGGTCTCGGTGCGTGTGTGGTCGGTGTTGCGACGGGGCCGGGCGTTGGCGGTGGCGCGAGTCCTGATGGGCGCTACGTGGCTCCGGTGATCGCCGGGCGGCGGTCGTCGGTGAGGTCTTCGAGGCCCGCGGCGGCGAGCTCGCCCTCTTCGATCTCCAGGTCGCTGAGGGCGCGGGACCGGGGCGTCGGCTGGGTCGTGCGGCCCGGGAGCCACCAGGCGATGACCGCCGTGAGGAGGGCGAAGAACACGGCGAACAGGGCGGTGATGCGGTACGAGTCGTGGGTCGGGACGGAGCCGTCGCCGAACGCACGCAGGAACGTCACCGACAGGCCGCTGCCGAGGGCGAATCCGACGAACCGGGACACCTGGTAGAAGCCCATCGCGCTGCCGGTCTCCTCCGGCGGGACCGCACCGACGATCAGGCCGGGCATCGCCGCGAAGGTGTAGCCGAGGCCGATGCCGAGCAGGCCCATGGTCACGAAGACCTGCCAGAGCTGGGTGCTCGTGGCGGCGAAGAACGCGGCGCCGAGGGCGACCACGAACGCGCCGGCGGGGATGATCGGGCGGATGCCGACCCGGCGGGTGAGCCACGGCAGCGTGCGGGAGACCGAGCTCGACAGGACCGAGAGCGGCACGAGCGTCAGGCCGGCGACGAACACCGAGGCGCCGAAGCCGAAGGTGGTCAGCTGCACGAAGGCGGTCATGATCGCCAGCGACAGGTACATCGTCACGCCCAGCAGCAGGCCGCTCACGTTGGCGGTGAGCACGGCGCGGTGGCGCACGAGCTTCAGGTCGACGAGCGGCTCCTCCGTGCGCTGCTCGTGCCACGCCCACACGACGATCAATGCGAGGCCCGCGACGATCAGCGCCGGCACCCGGGCCGACCCCCAGCCCCAGTCGGCGCCCTTGTCGAGGCCGACGAGCAGGGCGACGAGGCCCGCGCCGATGATCGCGGCGCCCGCGAAGTCGATGTGCCGCTGGATCGGAGGATGGTCCGGGTCGGGGATCACGAGGGTGGCGGCGATGAGCGCCAGTGCACTGACGATCGTGCCGAACCAGTAGGCCGCGGACACGCCGCCGTGGTCGGCGATGAAGCCGGTGATCGGGTAGCCGAGGCCGACGCCGGCGGCGCCGATGACCGACAGCGCGGCGATCGCCCGCCCGGCCTGCTCCTGCGGCAGGACCTCGCGGGCCGCGGCCATGGTGAGCGGCATGAGCGCCAGGCCCAGGCCCTGGAGCGCGCGGCCGGCGATGAGGAGGTTCAGGGACTGCGCCAGGGCGGCGAGCGCGCCGCCGACCACGACGAGTCCGAGGCACGCGACGATCACGCGCTTGCGGTGGCGCCCGTCGCCGAGGCGGCCGACGAGGGGAGACGCGACCGCCGCGACGACGAGCGTCGCGGTCAGGGCCCACTGCGTGCTGGCGAGGCTCGCATGGAGATCGACCGCGAGGCGCGGGATCAGCGGCGCGCCGAGGCTCGAGACCACGGACACGACGGCGCCGACGAAGAGCAGGACGGGGACGAAGGCGCGCGCTCTGAAACCGGACATGGAGAAAACTCTACAGGAAGACTGTGCAGTTTCTCTGTATGGATCTGCGGTACCGTTGTCGTGTGCCACAACGCACCGACGCACCGACCCCCGTCGACCTCCCGCAGCTCGCCGGAGATCTCCGCATGACGGTCGCCGCGCTCGTGCGGCGGTTCCGCCAGGACCGCACCGTGCCGCAGCCACAACTCGCCGTCCTCGGGCGACTCACCCGCAAGGGTCCGCAGACCACGAGCCAGCTCGCCGCCTACGAGCACGTGCGGCCGCAGTCGATGGCGCACACGGTCGCCGAGATGGAGTCCGCGGGGTTCGTGCGCCGCGAACCCGACCCGACCGACGGCCGCCAGACCCTGATCGTCCTCACCGACAGCGGTGTCGCCGAGATGGAGGCGTTCTCGCGCAAGGGCGAGAGCTGGGTGTCCGCGGCGATCGAGGAGAAGATCCCGGTCGGTGAGCGGGAAGACCTCGCCCGCGCCGTCGAGCTCCTCGGGCGACTCGTCGACGAGGACTGACGCGTCTACGCCGAGACGGTCGGCATGGTCCTCGCGGAGCCGCAGCGCTCGATGGAGGACCTCGCGTCGATCACGGCGCCGACCCTGGTGCTCCAGGGCGACCGCGACGACGTGCGGCCTGAGCACGGCGCGGCGGTGGCCGAAGCGCTGCCCGAAGGCCGGCTCGCGGTGCTGCCCGGAACCCACGGACTCCCGATCGAGTCTCCGGCGATCGTCAACGCGCTGATCCTCGAATGGCCCGCGGGCGGTCCCGCCGGCCCCGACTGGGCCAAGGTCGCCGGCGGCTGAGCGGTCCGCCGGGCGCCGGCCTGCGCGGCCGCGGCGAACACGAACCCGAACACCACGGTCGACACGACCACGCCGAGCGCGGCCAGTCGGGCCGAGAGTCGACGGCGTCCCGTGACCATCGCGTTCATCGCGGTCCCGGTGGCGATGCCGAGGCGCTGCGCGGCCTCCCCGGTCGAGAGGCCCTCGAGGGCGGTCATCGTGAGGAGCGCGCGCTCACGGTCGGGCAGCCCGGCGAGGGCATCGCCGACGACCGGGATCTCGGGTGCAGGGCTGCTCGTGGCGGCATGGGGCGCGAGGGCGTCCGCGATGGCGGCGGCGCGGCGGCGGCCGCGCTGCTGGTTGCGCAGGACGTTGTCCGCGACGACGAAGAGCCAGGCTCGTTCGGCGCCCTCGGGGATCGTGGCGGCACGGCGCACCGCGACGGCGAAGGTCTCCGACACGACGTCGTCGGCGAGGCCCGGGTCGCGGCGCGCGATCCTTGCGCGCACCGCCGCGGCGTGGCGTTCGAACAGTTCCGCGACCGACATCAGAGGCCGCCGATCCGCTTCGGCGGCCAGTAGGTCGCGAAGGCCCGGCCGATGATCTGGTTGCGCGGCAGCGGGCCCCAGTAGCGGGAGTCGTTGGAATCGCCGCGGTTGTCGCCCATCATGAAATAGGTACCGCCCGGGACGGTGAACGGGCGCAGGTTGCACTCCGCGTCGTCGCAGGTCCGGGCGTACGGCTCGACGACCGGTCGCCCGTTGCGGATCACGTGCCCGTGGACGATCTGGAGGCGATCGCCGGGCACCCCGACGACCCGCTTGACGTACTGCTTGGGCGCCTTGCCGGGCGTCGCCTTCAGGCAGACCTGGTCGGCGGCGTGCGGGACCTGGCACTGGGCGAGCTGCTCCGCGCCGGCCGGCGGCGTGAACACGAGCACCTGGCCGTCCTTCGGATCCCCGAGGTCGTTGCCGATGCGGTTCGCAAGGATCCGCTGGCCCTCGCGGATCGTCGGCAGCATCGACCCCGACGGCACCTTGAACGGCTTCACCACGAACGCCTGCACGAGGAACGCGATCACGAGCGCGCCGACGACCGTGACCACCGTCTCCAGCCACGCGGGCATGCCGGTGCGGGCCTCGTCGGCGGTGTCGGGCGGGTCGGTGTCGTCGGTCGTGGTCATCGGGTCTCCGTGATGGGCGCCGGGCAGGGCCCTCGACCGGTGATGTCCGGCAGCGGCACCGACCTCACGAATCGGATGCGCGGGCCGGGTGGTCTCAGCGTGCGGGGAAGGTCGCCGGGCGGCGCTCGAGGAAGGCGGCGACGCCCTCGCGGCCGGTCGGCGAGGCCGCCATCGCGGCGATGCTCTCGCCCTCGAGGGCAAGCTGGGTGGCGAGGTCGTTGTCCGGTGAGGTGGAGAGGAGACGCTTGCTCGCGGCATACGAGGCCGTCGGGCCGGCGGCGAGCTTGGCGGCGAGCGCGTCGACGGCATCGTCGAGTTCGTCGGCGGGGACGACCTGGGTGAGGATCCCGAGGTCGAGGGCCTCGGCGGCGGTCAGGGTGCGGTTCGTGAGGATCAGCTCGGACGCGCGCCGCGCGCCGACGATGCGCGGCAGCAGCCACGACGCGCCGCCGTCCGGGGAGAGGCCGACGCCCGTGTAAGCCATCGTGAGCGACGCCGACTCCGAGGCGATCGCGAGGTCGGCGCCGAGCACCAGCGACATGCCCGCGCCCGCGGCCGGTCCCTGCACGCGCGCGATGACCGGCACGCCGACGGTCGAGAGGGCCAGGACGCCCTCGTGGAGGGTGCCGGCGAGCTCGCGCAGCACGGCTCCGGGATCCTCGGTCTGTGCCATCGACGGCAGGTCGCCGCCGAGGTTGAAGAACCGGCCCTCGGCCGCCAGAACCACGACCCGCACGCCGTCGAGGGTGGCGAGGGCCGTGGCGTCGTCACGGAACTGCCGCAGCCACTCCGCGGTCATCGAGGTGGCCACGGGAAGGGTCGCGATGCCGCGATCGTCCAGGGAGAGCATGGCCGGGAGCCTACGTGTGGCTGAAGCCGCTGGCCTCGACGGGGGTCATCGGCACCGAGACGGGGTGCTTGTCGAAGTGGTGGACGGCATCGCGCAGGTCGTCGAGGAGCAGGCTCGCGAGGTCGCGGGAGACGTCCTGGCGGACGAGGATCCGCTGGACCGCGAGACCCGAGACCTCACCGGTGAGCGGGTACGCGGGGACCTGCCAGCCGCGGATCCGGAGGCGGTCGGCGAGGTCGTAGAGCGTGTAGCCCGGATCCTCCCCTGCCTTGATCCGCCACGTGACGCACGGGATGCCGGTGCTCTCCTCGCCGGCGCAGAGCAGCTCGAACGGGCCGAGCTTCACGACCTCCGTCGCCAGGTACTTCGCGGTGGCGTACGACGCACCGTGGACCCGCCGGTAGCCCTTGAACCCGAGCCGGATGAAGTCGTAGTACTGGGCGGCGATCTGCCCGGCGGGGCGCGAGAAGTTGATCTGGAAGACGGGCATGTCGCCGCCGAGGTAACTCACGTGGAAGATGAGGTCGTCCGGGAGGTCGGCCTTGTCGCGCCAGACGACCCAGCCGACGCCGAGCGGCGCGAGCCCGAACTTGTGCCCGGAGGTCGAGATCGACTTCACGCGCGGCAGGCGGAAGTCCCACTCGAGGTCCGGGGCGCAGAACGGCGCGAGGAATGCCCCGCTGGCACCGTCGACGTGGAGGTCGACCGAGAGGCCGGTATCGGCCTCGAGCTGGTCGAGCGCATCGGCGAGCGGCTTCACGAGCTCGTAGGCGCCGGTGTAGGTGACGCCGAGGGTCGGGACGACGGCGATCGTGTTCTCGTCGACGAGCGCGAGCATGTCGGCCGCATCCATGCCGTAGTGGCCGTCGCGCATGCCGACCTCGCGGATCTCGATGTCCCAGTACTTGGCGAACTTGTGCCACACGACCTGGACCGGGCCGCACACGAGATTGGGTTTGTCGGTCGACTTGCCCTCCGCGGCGCGGCGTTCGCGCCAGCGCCACTTCGCGGCCATCCCGGCGAGCATGCACGCCTCCGACGACCCGATCGCCGAGCAGCCGATCGTG
>JAVHXX010000318.1 GCA_031119595.1 Patulibacter sp.
TCCACGCACGCATGAAGCGGCTACTCAACACGCCCCGTTGCGCGCAGTCAAGGCGATCAGCCGAAATCGGGCGCGCCGGGTGACGCGACACACGGAAAGACTCGGGTGAAGGGGCGGGCCCACGCGAGGCGAGCCCGGAGCGGCAGGGCCGCTAGCCCTGCTGCTGGCGCGCCTCGCCGATCTCGACGACCTGCTGGAGCAGGTGCGGCAGCGCGTTGTAGAAGAGCTCGACCTCTTCGTCGGGGACGTCGATGGTCGCGCCCTCGAAGTGGGTGTGGTCGCCGTGGACGCGGATCTTCGGGGCGACGGTGGCGCCGGCGATCACGAAGAACGGGACCCAGGTGAAGTACTCGAGGCCTTCGAACTCGTCCTTCTCCAGGCCACTGTCCTGGAGGATCTTGAGGAACGGTGCGTCGAAATCCGACGAGCCGATGGACAGGTCCGCGATCCGGGTCATGCGTGCAACCTAGCCGCTCCGCTCGCGCAGGAGGTCCACGACCCGGGTGAGTTCCGTCAACACGGAGGCGCAGGCGTCGCCGAGTTCCTCGCGCCGCGACCGGAAGATCGCCACGAGCGACTCGTAGTACCAGAGGAACGTGTCGCGGTCTCCGGCCGTGTGCCGGGCGAAGAGCGCGTCGCCCTCCTCCGACAGGCCACGCAGGAGCGTGCGGGTGTTGTCGGCCTTGTCGGCGAGCGAGATCCGCAGCGCCGCGACGGGCTCGGTCGGCAGTCGCGCGAGGTAGTCCTCCTTCACCTCGCGCCAGGGTCGGCCGCTCGGCTCGATCTCGTCGGTGGAGAGCTCGACCAGCGCGGCGACCTGCTCTCCCCATTCCGCGCGGATGTGGTCGAGTGCGGCGTGGCCGCCGCCGTCCTCGACGACGTCGTGGAGGAGCGCGGCGATCGCCTCCGTCTCGTCGGCGCCCATGTCGAGGGCCAGCGCCGACACCGCCATCGCGTGCGCGATCGACGGCACGCGCGTGTTCCCACGGACCTTCCCCGCGAACCGCTCCGAGGCATAGGCGAACGCCTCGTCGAACCGGTGGGTGAGCTCCGTCCTGGGCATCACCCGTCGACGGTAGGGCGCCCGGGGCCCGCGCGTGTCACCCACCTGTGGCCGCGGGTGCCGATCGGGGGACGGGTCCGGGCGTGCCCGGCCCCACGGCCATCGCCCGGGTCCGTGCCCCGCGTACCCCGATCATGGCCGAGCAGATCCGCAAGGGCACCGCGATCACGTGGCGCTGGGGCAACGGCACCGCCGAGGGCACGGTGACGGCCGTGCACCACGGCCGCGTCGAGCGCACGATCAAGGGCGAGCAGATCACGCGCAACGGCTCCGACGACGATCCGGCCCTCGAGATCGAGCAGGACGACGGCACGAAGGTGCTCAAGTTGCGCAGTGAGGTGTCGCGGGCCGACGCCTGAGCCGGCGCGCCCGTCGCAGGCCTCCGGTGCGGCGCGCTACCGCCCCTGCGGCCCGGGAACTCGCGTCAGCGGCTGATCGCGATCGTCATCACGCGGCCGTTGCTGTACCGGCCCGTGGCGTCGACGAACGCGGCCTTCAGCCGGTAGCGGCCGGCGGGCAGCGCCTCGTTCGCGAGGCGCCCGTTGAAGACGAGGGTGGTCGTGCCGGCCTGCAGCGGCGCCGCGAGGAACGGCTGCAGGTTCTTTGCGCGCCCGCCGCTCGGGGCCGAGGTCACGATGAGGCGGAGCGTGCCGGCGACGTTCGTCGTGAAGGCCAGCTTGAGGCCCGCACCGCCCGCGTGCAGCGAGGTGGTGCCGCGCGCCGCGGCATGGAAGCGCCGCGCGCTCAGCGCCTTGAACGACCGCAGTGACGGGGCGAGCGTCGACTGTGCCGACGTCGCGTCGACCGCGCCCTGGGCTCCCGCGGCGAGCGCGGCGCTGCCGGTCCCGACGACGACGGTCGCCGTCCCCGAGCCCGTCGCACGGGTGCCCGCAGCGGACGCGGTCGGGGAGGGCGTGGGGAGCTGCGGCGTGGTGACGGTGGTCGTGGTCCCGCTGCCGGTGCCGGACCCGGTCCCCGGGGTGGACGTGGTGGTTCCCGGGGCGGAGGGCGAACCCGGGTCCGGCGTTGGCGTTGGGGTCGGAGTGGAAGAGGGGTTCGGCGTGGGGGTCGGCGTCGGCGCCGGGGCGACGACCGTCGAGCCGTCGAGCGACGCCGCGCGGGCTGTGGTGCCGGAGCGGCCCCAGACGGCGAGGGCGTTGCCGTTCGGATCGACGGCGACGCCGGGTGTGCCGGTCGTGCCGCCGGTCGCGTCGAGGTCCTGCGGCGCGATGAAGGTCGACGAACCGGCCGCGAGCGCCGCGGCCTGCACCGTGTCGCCGCTGCCCGGGCGGCTGACCCAGGTGGCGATCGTGGTGCCCTGTGGGCCGGCGCCGAGCTGCGGGGCCGTGCCGGCGACGCCGCTCGCGCTCACGTCGGCAGCGGCGGCCCAGCTGGTGGTGCCCGGTGCCATCCGGGCCGCGCGGACGGTGCCCGTGTCGGTGGCGGAACCGTCGGTCGGGCCCTGCACGTAGGCGGCGACGAACCCGCCCTGCCCGCTGACCGTCAGCCGCGGCTGCGTGGCGCCGGTGCGCGAGAGGTAGATCCCGCCCCAGCTGGCGGCGCCGAGCGCCCGGGTCGAGACGGCGATCGCCAGCGGCGCGCCGGAGTTCGTGTCGGTCGTCGACCAGGCGACCGCGGCGGTGCCGTTGTCGGCGAGGGCCACGCGGGCGTCGCTGACGGCGTTGGGCTGTGGCGAGCTGTTGTAGATCAGCGTGCCGGTCGGGAAGGTGGCCGCGCCGGCCGCGCGGTAGGAGCCCTGGAGCACCGACTTGCCCGTGTAGGGCGGGCTGAACGAGTACGTCGTCTCCTTCCAGACCAGTTCGCCGGCTCCGCTGGCGTTGAAGGCGAGGTGCGGGTCGGTGACGGCGACGCTGGAGCTGCTCACCGTCTGCGCCTGCGTGATCGC
Organism: Patulibacter sp.; assembly: GCA_031119595.1. Classification (GTDB taxonomy): domain Bacteria; phylum Actinomycetota; class Thermoleophilia; order Solirubrobacterales; family Solirubrobacteraceae; genus JAGIBJ01. The sequence continues at coordinate 2,970 of JAVHXX010000318.1, forward strand.
CCCGGTCGCCGTGGCGACGTTCGCGACCCGCACCACGGCGTAGCCGCTGCTCGGCGACTGGTCGTACGCCAGCACGGCCTGGCCGGTGGCGCTGAAGCCGACCGTCGGGTCGAGGGAGTCGAGGGAGGTGTCGGAGGCGGCCTGCGCGGCGCTCCAGGTGCCTGAGGCGCCGGGGCGCGTGGCGACGGTGATCACGTCGAGGGCGCCGGTGGGGCGCTGACCGACCCAGGCGCCGATCGCGTTGCCGGCGGCGTCGACGGCGAGCTGGGGCTTGTCGGCCATGGCCGTGCCGGAGGTGACGGCGGCGCTGAGGCGCGTGGCGGCGCCGAAGGTCGTGGCGCCGGCGGCGCGGCGCGCGGTCCAGACGGAGGTGCCGGTCGAGTCGGTCTGGATCCAGGCCGCCGTGGCGTTGCCGGCGCCGTCGTAGGCGACCGAGGTCTGGGTGGCCGCCGTGCCGGGTGCATCGGCCGCAGACCAGCTCGGCGCCGCGGAGGCCGCGGTCGCAGGGGTGATCGAAAGCAGGATGGTGGCTGCGAGCAGCCAACGGGGGGAGACCATCGCGGCCGACGGTACCCAAGGGTTCCGGTCGGCGCCACGGCCTCATACCGCCCTCAATTGTCGGTCAGACCGACCTCATCCGCCGGGGCCGGTTCGACGCCGGTGGACGCCCCGTCGCGGGGCGCCGACTCCGTCGAACGTCCAGGCGCTACTTGGCCGAGAAGGTCGCCTTGATCAGTTCGATCGTGCGCGTCGGAGGACCGTCCGGCGCGGCGGCGAGCTTCTCCATCCCGGCGGTGGCGTCCATGCCGGAGATGACCTTGCCGGCGACGGCGTACGAGGGGTCGAGCGACCCGCCGGTCATGATGAAGAACTGGCTGTTGACGGTGCCGACGGGGTCGTTCCCTGCCTTGGCCATCGCGAACGTGCCGCGGGGGTAGGTCTCGTCGGAGGCCGGCGGCTCGGTGAGCTTCCACGACGGGCCGCCCATCCCCGTGCCGAGCGGGTCGCCACCCTGCACCACGAAGCCGGGCGCCACGCGATGGAAGACGGTCTTGTCGTAGTAGCCCTTCTGCGCGAGCCATGCGACGGCGTTCGCGGTGATCGGGTGGTCCTTCGCGTCGAGCTGGATCACGATCGTGCCGCAGCTCGTCTCGAAGGTGACGAGGTTCTTCTTCGTCGGGTCGAGCTTGCCCTCGGGCTTGGCGACCTCGGTCGGCTTGACCGGCGGTGCGTCGACCTCGGCACACGTGCCCTGCTTGACCTTCAGGTCGCTGGTCGCATCGGTGGAGTCGCTCGAGGCGGCGTCGGGGGTGCTCGCGGGCGCGGTGGTGTCCGGCGTCGTGGCGGCGGCCGGGGCGGGAGCGACCGACCCGGCGTCGGTCGAGGTGTCGGAGCCGCAGCCGGCCACGGCCAACGTTGCGGAGAGCAGGAGAACGGAAGCGAGTGCGCGCACGGGCGCACCCTATCCGGGCAGCACTGCCCGCGACTCCGCCTCGCCCGGGCACCGCGGCCGGGCGTGGTGCGGGTTCCCGTGGCGGCGCGGGTGCGCTTCACTGGAGGGGTGAGCGCCGACGACATCCAGATCTACCCGGCCAGCTTCGACTGGCGCCGTGACTTCCCCGAGACGCAGCTCGTCAAGAAGACGGTCGACGTCGAGGTGCACCTCGCGTACGAGGACGACGCCTACTGGGTGATCGTGGACGAGTCGAGCATCGCCGAGTCGCTCGACCCCTCGGATGAGGACGACGCGGAGGTCCTCAAGACGCTCGTGCGCATCCAGCGACACGAGGACACCTCGACCGTGTTGCCGGTGCTCCAGGCGCAGGGGGTTTCGCTGGGCGATCTCGAGCGGGCGCTCGCCTGGAAGACCTGAGGCCGGCGCCGGGCACGCCCGATGCCTGGGGCGGGTCCCGCTGGGCGTCAGCCGAGGAAGGCCTCGGCGAGGTCGAGCTCTTCCTCGGAGATGGTGTGGAGGTGCGAGGTGGCGTCCGCGAGGGGCACGAGGCCGATCGACGAGCCGCGGAGCGACGCCATCGTGCCGAACCGGCCTTCGTGGGCGGCGAGGTGCGCCCGCTGACCGAAGCGGCTCGCGAGGACGCGGTCGTAGGCCGTCGGGGTGCCACCGCGCTGCACGTGGCCGAGCACCACCGCACGGGTCTCGGCGCCGGTGCGCTCCTCGAGCTGGGACTCCATCCAGTGGCCGATGCCACCGAGCAGCGGCCGGCCGAGGGGGTCGAGCTTGCCCTTGGTCACCTCGGCGCCACCCTTGGGCTGCGCCCCCTCGGCCACCACGATGATCGAGAACCCGCGACCGCGCGAGCGGCGGGCGAGCACGCGCGACGCGACCTCGTCGAGATCGAACGGCCGCTCGGGGACGAGGATCACGTCCGCGCCGCCGGCGAGGCCTGCGTGGAGCGCGATCCAGCCCGCATTGCGGCCCATCACCTCGACGATGAGGTTGCGGTAGTGGCTCTCGGCGGTGGTGTGGAGCCGGTCGATCGCCTCGGCGGCGATGTGCACGGCGGTATCGAAACCGAAGGTGCGATCCGTGCCGGAGAGGTCGTTGTCGATGGTCTTCGGC
>JAVHXX010000319.1 GCA_031119595.1 Patulibacter sp.
ATGTCGACGCTGCCTGCGTCCGCGCCGGCGCGCGGCGACGCGCCGTCCACGCGGTATCGGAAGACCTGCGGGGCGTCCGCGTCGCGGATGAGCTCGTAGGTTTCGGCCCCACCGGAGACGGCACGGGCGATGGAGTCGGTGGCCGGGTGCGTCTCCGCGTGCAGGACGGCGTCCCCGACGACCTGTTCGGTCCCGTCGGACGCGCCGAGCGGCGTGACGGTGTAGGCGGTGCTGCCCGATCCGATGGTCATCGGTTGCGACGGGTCGAGGGGGAGCACGGTCTTCACGAGCGGGTTCGTCGGTGCGGCCACGTCCCCGTCGACCCGGAGCGCCCGCTCGACCGGCGCGCCGTTCACCTCGAGCGGCTCACTCGACCAGACGACCCGCCCGGGCGAGATACGCCCGACCGTTCCGTCGTCCTCGGCGGCCTGCAGGTGCGGGGCCCCGGTGGCGTGGATGTCGGTGAGGAGCCCGCCGAACGAACCGGCCAGCGTGTCGACCGGTGCCGGCGTGGTCGCGTCGGCGGCGTGCGCGGCGGCCGGGACGAAAGCCAGCGCGGTGAGTGCTGCGGCGAGACGCAGGGTCGCGCGGGACCTCATCGCTTCGCACCCGTCGCGGCGGGCAGCGACAGCGGGACGATCGCATCGGTGGCGCTCGTGCGACCGATCGCGTCACGCACCTCGAGGTGGATCTTCGCCTTCGGATGGCGCCCGGCCTTGGCGACGAGCGCCCGGAATCCGCGCTGTGCGAACACGGTCAGGTCGCGCCGTCGCCCGGGTGTGAGCAGCACGCTGCGCGTGGGGCCGGGGCGCCACTTGTGGCCGTGCCACAGCTGCACCGACAGCTTGCCGCGGCAGGTGCCGACGGCTTCACTGCCGCAGACGAGCGACACGTGCATGCGGCCGCCGTCGTCGATCAGGAGGCGTGGCGAGCGCACCGCGGCCGAGATCGGGTCGATCGTGCGCACGAGGCCCGCTCCGTTGCTCCACCGCTCGCAGTCGCCGTCGACCAGGTCGGTGCGGTCGGCGATCGCGAGGTCGGTGCCGGTGCCGCAGTGCAGGCGATCGGTGTCACCGTCCTGGAGGTCTTCCAGCCGGTCGTCGCCCGGACCTCCGAAGAGTTCGCTCGGTCCAGGGGCGCCTTCGAGGTCGTCCGGTCCCTGGCCGCCGATGAGCACCTCGATCGACGATGCGACCGTGTCGCCTTCGCCCGGGGCGCCGCTCTCGGCGACGTCGTTCGCGTGGATCGCGACGCCGGTCACGCGCGAGGAGTAGTCGACGGTGTCGCGGCCGTCGCCGCCGTCGAAGCCGTCGGCGTACGGGCCGCCGACGAGGGTGTCGTCACCGGGGCCGCCGATCAGCACCGTTCCGGTGGTCTGGGATCCGCGGAGGGTGTCGCCCTGGGTTCCGCCGACCACGACTTCGGGCGCGTCGATGACGCGGTCCATCACCGGACCGGTCCCGGTGACGGTGCCGCCCGGGAGGTCGACGACGAGTGGCGTCGCCGCGGCGGCGTAGGTCAGGGTGTCGAGGCCCGCGCCGCCGGCGTAGGTGTCGCCGTCGAGTGCTCCGATCAGGGTGTCGTCGCCGTCTCCGCCGAGGACGAGGTCGCTGCCGTCGCCGCCGGTCAGGGTGTCGGTTCCGGCCTGGCCGTCGAGGAAGTCCGCGCCGTCGTTGCCGTTCAGGGTGTCCGCGCCGCTGCCGCCGTGCAGTTCGTCGTCGCCGTCTCCGCCGTCGAGCTCGTCGTCATCGTCGCCACCGTCGAGTCGGTCGTTGCCGGCGCTGCCGAGGAGCACGTCGGCGCCCGCGCCGCCGTCGACGGTGTCCGCACCCGAGCCTCCGTCGAGCTGGTCCGCGCCGGTGCCTCCGGCCACGCGGTCGTCGCCCGTTCCGCCGAGCCCGACGTCTGCGCCGTCGCCGCCGTCGAGGTCGTCGTTGCCGTCGCCACCGTCGAGTTGGTCGTCGCCGGCGTCGCCGCGCAGGATGTCGTTGCCCACCCCACCCGAGAGCACGTCGGACCCATCGCCTCCGGCGAGCGTGTCGTTGCCGTCCGCGCCGTCGAGGAAGTCTGCGCCGGCGCCGCCCTGGAGGTCGTCGTCGCCGGCGCTTCCGATCAGGGTGTCGGCGCCGTCGCCGCCGCGGAGGTCGTCGTTACCGTTGCGGCCGGCCAGCTCGTCCGAGCCCGCGCCGCCGACGAGGTGGTCGTTGCCGTCTCCGCCGCGGAGGACGTCGTCGCCCGCGCCGCCGTCGGCCACGAGCACGACGGTGCCGCGGAGCGTGACGTGGTCGTCGCCGTCGCCGCCGGTCACGTTGACCGATGCGAGCGACGCGGTCGGGCAGAGCACCGCGGAGCCGTCCTGGGAGCAGGGAGCCGGCGCGGTCCACCCGGTCGCGGAGCCGAGGTCGACCTCGAACGTGGTCGTGTCCAGTGGGCGGGCGGAGACGTCGAGGACCTCGCCGGCCGAGGCGCTCACGCGCAGCTGGGATCCGGCGAAACTCACCTGCGCTGCATGCGCCGGAGATGCACTGATCCCGGCAGCGACCGCGCTGATCCAGACGACGACGAGACGACCCGAGACACGGTGCAACGTGTTTCCCCAAACGAGTGACGACACAAGACGGACCGTGTCGTCGGTATGAGGTGGGCGAACTGGAGGTAACAGATCGGCCGCTGGCGCCGATGTAGTAGTGGTTGGCTGACTCAATCCAGGTCGGATCAGCGGTGGTTCGCGGCGTCCGTGGCGGGCCGGTTCGCCCGGCTTATCTGAGCAATCCGGAGCGCTCGTCTGCCGGTCCGGTGTAGAACCACTGGCCGCGCTCGCGCACGAACGCGCTCAGCTCCGCCACCTCGCCGAACTCGCCGATGGACGGGTCCCAGTAGTGCGCGACGAACCGGACGGTGCCGGTGTCGTCGTCCGGGCCGCCGGCGGTGGCGTGGAGCACGTCGAGGCGGCGCCATTCGAGGACCTCGTCGGCTTGGAGGTCCTCGCGCGTCGACCGGTGCCAGGTGGCGTCGAGGTAGTCACCGTCGCCGACGGCGAAGGCGCTGTACCGCGAGCGCATCAGCCGCTCGGCGGTGGGCGCGGTCGGCGAACCGCTCGCGCGGCCGCGGTGCAGTGGACCGCAGCACTCGCCGTAGGTCTGGCCCGAACCGCACGGGCAACGCTTGGAATCCGGGTAGTCAGACACGCTCGGCAGAGCCTCCCACGTGCGACCGGCGGCGGGGGCGACCGGTCGGCGCCGGGTGCGCGACCTCAGCCGCCGAAGTTGCTCCCCGGCGCATCCAGAGGCTCGCCGCGGTACGGCTCGACCGCCCGGTCCAGGAAGCCGAGGTCGAAGATCGACTCCGCCACGTAGGCGCGGGCGGCCCAGCGCAGGACGCGGTCGATGTCTGCGGCGTACGCGCGGTCGATCGAGTCGTCGGCGAGGAGTTCGCGGGCGGTGGCGACGGCGGTCTGTTCGACGACGAGGCTGAGGATGCCGGAGAGCGCGAGCACGGCCACGCACGCGAACGTGACGAGCGCGAGCGGCGGCCAGTCGACGACGAGCTCGACGACCGACACGATCGGCAGGAGCGGCCCGGCCCACACCGTGTGGCCGCTGATCACCCACCAGCGTTTCCACGGCGTCGACCCGGCGGCGTGCTGCGCGGCGTGCGCGACCTCGAGGGCCGCGATCGCGCAGCCGGCCGCGGAGCCGTGGTCGAAGCGGCCGTCCGCGAGCTGGAGCTCGCGGGGGATCGCGCGGTAGGCGTCGACGTCGGCCGGGATCACCTTCACCACGCCCAGGCCGCGCCCGCCCAGTGCCGCGCGGGCGAACGCCTCGCCGGTGGGCAGCGCATCCTCCGGCGCGCTCCCGGACCGGACCACCCGTAGCGCACGTGTCCGCACGACCGCCACCGCGATGAAGGCGATCACGAACACGGCGAGCCAGAACAGCGCGAAACCCGTCATGCACGCAGAGTCTGCCGTGAACGCACCGGCCGGGTCGAAAGGTTCGCGCGCGGGCTCGCCCCGCGGTTGAATGGACACCGATGTCCATCCAGATCAACCACATCGCCGTCGCGGCCGTCGACAAGACCCAATCGGCCACGTTCCTCGCGTCCCTGCTCGACCTGCCCGAGCCGACGGGGTGGGGGCCGTTCCTCAGCGTGCGCCTCCCGGACGGCTTCCAGTTCGACTTCGCCGAACCTCCGATGCACGGCGCGCCGATCCAGGGCCAGCACTACGCGCTCCTCGTCGACGATGCCGTGTTCGACCGTGCGATCGAGCGCCTCGACGCCGGAGGCGTCACCTACTGGCCCGATCCGCAGCAGTCCGTGGAGGGCGAGATCAACCACAACCACGGCGGCCGCGGCGTCTACTTCGACGACCCCGCGGGGCACCACTTCGAGCTGATCACGGCCGCGTACGGGAGCGACCTGTAGGGCGGTCTCCGGGCCGCGCGCCCCGCCGAGCCGACGTCGCGGCGTCCGGTTCGGCGCGGTTCGGCCGACGGCAGGACGCTCGTTCGGTAACTCGTGTTCCGGGCGCGGCCGTCCGAAATCATCGGTGGCGCATGGCCGCTCGCATCCGTCACCCGGTCGGGCGGCATCGATGCGATACGCCCCGGTTTGACGGCGTCACCGGTTTCTGGGACAAAACTTTTTCGCAAAAGGGGGGCGAATTTTGGTCGCCCGGGCCCTCTTACCCATAGGACCCTTTTTCCGCGACCCCAAGAGATCCCGTGTTCCCATCGTCCCGTTCCCGCCGTCGGCTGCGCTCGCAGCTCGCGAAATCCGCCCTGCTCGCCGTCGTGACGCTCGTCCCGTTCGCGGGCATCGCCCGGGCCGGTGACTACCACGTGTTCTATTGCACGACGCCGTCCGGAAAGACGGCTTCGACGTCGGACTGGTTGCGCACGATCAGCGGCGACGGGCAGGTCGAATCGGCGTGCCCGAACTACTACATCGTCCGTCTCGGCCACGGTCAGCACGGCTCCGGTGAGCAGTCCACGGCGGGCTTCGTCGCGCCCTCGGGCACCGGCATCACCTCGATCACCGTCGATCGCCTCGCATCGATCCTCGACACGTCCACCGGTGACTTCAACGCGTCTCCCAGCTTCTATTCGGTCTACGGCGACGCGGGAAACATGTCCGGCGACGGGTGCTCGTTCTTCGCGACCTCGCCCTGGAGCGGTACGGCTCCGTGCCGCGGCGTCGCGTGGCCGGGCTACGCCCCTGGCTCGTCGATCTTCCAACAGAACTTCGCGAACGGCACGAACCGGTTCACCTTCGTGGCGAGCTGCAGCGGTTCGGGCGTCTGCGGAGAGGCGAGCGTGCCGGCGGAGTCGCGGGTCAGTCTGCTCGTGCGCAGCGTCCACGCCGTCGTCCACGACGACAACGATCCGGCGGCGGGTTCGCTGACCGGTTCGCTCACGGCAGGCGACGTGGTCCGCGGCACCGCCACGCTGAACTACACGGCGAGCGACATCGGCGCCGGCGTCTACGAGTCGGCGCTGGTGATCGACGGATCGGTCGTCAGCCGCGCCC
>JAVHXX010000320.1 GCA_031119595.1 Patulibacter sp.
CGGCGGCCTCCGCTTCGTCCTCGTCCTTCCACGTCACGACGAAGTCCGGCGAGACGAGCAGGTCGAGGTGCCAGTCCACCGACGTCACGCCGAGGTGGTCGCGCTGCTTCTCGGACTCGAGGTTCACGTACCACCCCGAGAACACCCCGTGTTCGTCCCAGAAGTGGAGCACCTGCCAGGGCTCGCCCCACGGGATCACCCGGAGCACGCTCCCGCCGGCCCAGGAGCCGGACGGGAGGCTCGGTGTCGGCTGGCACCGAGCCTCCGGTCCGCTAGTGGGTCGCCACCGAACCGGTGCGCGCCTGCAGGAGCGCGTCGAGCCGGTCCACGTCCCGCGGGTAGGTCCGGTAGAGCAGCGTCACGAACGCCGCGTTCACCAGCATCAAGACCCCGGGGATCCAGAACATGACCGCCTTCAGGCCGATCGCCTCGGCCAGGAACCCCGCCGAGAGGTTGAAGAGCGCGTAGGCCAGCCCCTCGAACACGGAGAGCATGAGCGCGAACGCGGCACCGCGGAGCTCCGGCGGCACGACGGACGCGACGATCGGCCGGTTCACACCGGGGTTCAAGCCCTGCATGAAGCCCATCACCGACCACAGGCCGGCGAACACCCAGATGGTGCCCCAGTCGAACTGCGTCGCGATCAGCGAGGCGACCGCGAACCCGAGCTGCGCGAACTGCAGCACGGCGATCCGGCCCGCACGCGGGAACCGCCGTTGGAGGGCGTCCGTCACGATGCCGCCGCCGAACGTCCCGACGAGGTAGCCGAGACCGAACGGCAGGGTGACGACCGCCGCGACGGCCGTGCTGAAGCCGTACGTCTGCACGAGGAAGAGGATGCCGAACGACCCGATCAGCAGGTGCCCGGAGATGAGGCGCTGGACGAGCATGAGCGTGAACGTCGGGATCCCGAACATCCGTCGCACCTTCGCCCACGTGATGCGCTCGTTCTCGGCGCGCTGCTCGACGGTCATCATCGCCGTCGTCGGCTCGCTCGCGCCGAGGCCGGGGTCCGTGAAGCAGAACAGGAGCACGAGCGAAGCGACGATGGTCAGGCCGCCCCAGATGAAGAAGCCGTAGCGCCAGCCGTCGTGCACGTTCGCGAGCTGCCCGATGAGCGGACCGGCGATCGAGCCGAGCAACGAGATCGCTCCCCAGGTGTAGCCGGAGGCACGGCCGCGGCTCTTCTCGTCGAAGAGGTCGGTCGTGATCTCACTCACGATCGGCAGCGCTGCGGCGATGAACACCGCGGACAGGCCGTAGAACAGGATGATGTGCGCGTAGTTCTGCGCCAGGCCGGTCAGCGCCGTGAGCACACCGGTGATGGCGGTCGTGATGACGAAGGTCGCCTTCCGGTTCGTCTTCCGGGCAACGAACGCCCAGAACGGGCCGAAGAGGATGCTGATGAACTTCGCGATCGAGGTCAGGACGCCGACGGCGGCGAGCGGCAGCGAGATCGCCGCGATGATGACCGGCGCGAGGGTGCTGAGGATGCTGCCCTCGTTGTTGTCGGCCCAGAGCGGGGCGACGACGGCAGCGAGTCGTCGCCACCGCCTCGGGACGATGACGGACGACGGTGTCGCTGGTGCGTCGGTCGGGGTGGCGGCGTGTGGTGCCTGCTGTGCCATCGGAACTCCTCGTCGAGATACCTGGTGCTGGGATCGGGTGGTGTCGGGCCGGGGGCCCGGGGTGGTTCGGCTGCCGGTCAGGAGATCGCCGCGAGGCGCGCGTCGATGCGCCGGATCGCGGCGGCGCGGAGGGCCGGGGTGAACGGGGCGAGGTCGAGCAGGGTCGACGAGCCGGTCTGTGCGGCGAGCTGGCCGACGACCGGGCCGAGCGCGTCCTCCAGGACGGCACGTGCCTGCGGGACGGACAGGAGGCTCGTGATCGGGGTGCGCACACTCGGCCGGTCCGTCGGGAACTCGCCAGCCGCCGGGATCGGCTCGAGTGCGGCACGGTACCGGTCGAGCTGGGCGCGGGCGAGCAGGTGCGAACCGTCGGCAGGGCCCGCCTGCGGCAGGCCGAGGCGTTCGTACTGCGACGGCGGGGCGTGGTTTGCGCGCATGGCGTCGAGCAGCAACCCGACCATGCGGAGCTCGAGCGCGTCGTCGATGACGGGGTGTTCCTGCTCTGGGTCGGTCGCGAGGTCGAACAGGACGGTCCCGAAGGACGACGGGTCGCCGAACGCCGAGCCGGGGACACGGAGGACCGGCACACCCCGGGTGAAGTCGAACGGCGGGACGAGTTCGGCGTCGCGCAGCTCGGCCGGGGTGAAGCGCGAGTTCATGTGGGTCGGCATGAGGGTGTGTTCGTGGAGCGGAGCGTTCTGGGCGGCGGCGGCACGCATGTAGACGTACCGGCCGTCGGTGATGTTCACGTGGCCGCCGAACGAGCCGAACATCGCGGTGGTGCGGACTGAATCGACTCGGTCGGCATCCGCGCGGTCTGCGCTCGCGCGGACGATCGGCAGGATGGAGCGGCCCTGCATGCGCTCGGTCCGGTCGACGCCGAAGAGGTCGAGCAGCGTCGGGCCGAGGTCGATCGTCTGGACGAGGGCATCGGTGGCGGTCCCGGCGGCGCGGGACACCGGGTCCCAGAGGAACAACGGCGTGTGGATGTTCTCGTCGTACCAGGGCTGGATGTTCTTGCCCCACCAGCCGTGCTCACCGAGCAGGAAGCCGTGGTCGGTGCACACCATGAGCAAGGTGTCCTCCCAGAGACCTTCCTCGTCGAAGCGGTCGAGCACCCGGCCGAGGGACGCGTCGCACATCGACAACAGCGCCGCGTACTCCTCCCGGGTCCGCTCGATCACCTCGGGTGTCTCGTCCGCGCGCTTGTAGTCGGGCCAGTCGACCGTCGCGGAGCCGGGTTCGTCGAGCGAGCCGTAGTGACGGCGGTACTCGCGGTACGAGAAGTACGGCTCGTGCGGGTCGAAGCACTCGATCTGCACCATCCACGAGTCCTCGTCACGGTTCGTCGCCATGAACTCCAGGCCGGCGTCGACGGTGAGTGTCTGGGGATGGTCGGCCTCGTCCTGCAGGTACTGCCGGTTCACCAGGTCCTGCCGCCAGAGCGCGTGACGGACGCGTCGGGTGCTCGCCGGGACCTCGGGTTCGGCGACGTGCCCCTTCCACGCGTCCCCCTCCTGCCCGCGGAAGAACTCGAACGTGTCGAAGCGGTTGTGGTACGTCGCTCCCCCGTCCTCCCAGTAGTGCGGGTGGTCCGTGACGAGGTGCGTGTACACACCGGCGTCAGAGAGCATCGCGGGCACGGAGTCGTCGAACGGCTCCAGCGGCCCCCAAGACCGGTGCAGGAAGTTCGGGCGGCCGGTGTGCAACTCGCGCCGGGCGGGCATGCACGGCATGCTGCCCGCGTAGCAGTTGTCGAACCGCACCGTCTGGCGTGCCAGACGCTCGAAGTTGGGGGCGTGCACCCAGTCAGCCCCGTAGGGCGGGAGGAACTTGCGGTTCAGGCTGTCGAACAGCACCATCACGGCTCGCATGCCGTGACTCTAACCTACTGAGTACTTAGTAAGTCAAGCGGGGTCGTCCCGCCGGTACTGCTCGAGCATGCCGACGAAGGCGCGCACCGACTCGATCCGGTCGACCGAGCCGGGGTTGAGGAGTTGCTGCAGCCGGAGTCCGTCCGCCAGTCCGACGAGCCACTGACTCACGGTCATCGCTGTCACCCCCTGCGGCAGCTTCGCCGGGTCGAGGAGCCGGTCCATCTCGTGCGACGACGTCTCGGCCAGCACGCGGTAGCGCTCGACGAACCAGTTGTGACCTGGGTGGTCGCGCGTGATGCTCTCCGCGGACAGCAGCGCGAACAGCTGCACGAGCGCCGGGTGGTCCTCGTTCTGTTCGAGCCGCCCGACGAACGTCTCGAGCCAGTCCTTGCCCTCGGCCCGCAGGGACTCGTCCACCTGTCCGTTGCGGGTCTCGCGTTCCTGCAGCACCGCGATGAGCAGGGCGTTCTTCGTTCCGAAGTGGTGCAGGAGGCCGGCGGTCGTGATGCCGACCTCTCCCGCGACGTCGGCGACGCTCACGTCGGTGAAGCCCCGCTCGGCGAACAACCGCAGCGCGACGTCGAGGATCTGACGGCGGCGTTCGTCGCCTCGTGGTCGAGTCGGTCGGCCCTGAGCGTTCACCCGACCACCCTAGCCAGTCGGTACCGGCCCGCTCTCGTGGGCCGGGGCTTCCGGATCAGCGGACTGCGGCCGCGGCGCGGCGAACGACAGCGGCGGACACCCACTCGACCGTCGCGTCCGCCGTCTCGTCGATGCCGTGGAGCGACGTGTCGAAGGTCGCGAACCGGTGCGGCGCCCGTGCCGCGGCGTCGCGGAGCTCGCGATCGACGGCGACGTGCTTCTCGGGGTGCTGCCACGCGCCGCCGTACCCGCGCTCGGCGACACGGTGGCGGATCGTGTCCGGGTCGCACACGAGCGCGAGCATGTCCACGCGGAGCCCGGCGGCGTCGGCGGCGGGGAACACCTGCCCCGGCATCCCGATCCCGCAGATGACGGGGACGAGCCCGTTCCGGAGCACATCAGCGCAGACGCGCATCGTGAACGCCCAGTACTCGTCGTAGTCCCACGCGCGCCGAGCCGACGAGAGCGTGTCGCCGTCGATGGCGCACGCACCGGGGACCCGTCCGGCGATGGCCACGCACGCTGTGGACTTTCCGGCGCCGGCCGCTCCCGACAGCACCAGGACCTCGGACGTCGTCGTCATCGCGTCAGCGTACCGAGCCCGTCGACATGGCATGCTCGAACGCGATGGACACCGCACGAGCACCCCGCGACGACGCGGGTCGATTCGAACCAGGGACACCGGTCGCCCTCAGGAGCATCAACGAGTACGGGCACCACGGCCGCGCCGTCGGGTTCACCGTCGCCGGAACCGTCGTCGTGGACTCGGACGAGTTCTCAGTCGTCGCCACGACACCCGACTCCGAGGTCCGCAACCGCGCAGGGGTCGGCAGCGGCCCGAACGGACGACTCGTGCTGCCCGACGACTGGGACGGTTCGTACCGGGAAGCGACGTGGTTCGGATCCACCGTGGTCCGGGTGCACCAGCGAGACGTGCCGTGGTCCGTGTGGCGCTGGCACGACGGCGTGCAGTGGGAGCCGGACTGGTACGTGAACCTCGAGACGCCGTGGGTCCGGTCGGACGTCGGGTTCGACACGCAGGACTGGACGCTGGACGTCGTCGCGCGGCAGGCGGCCGACGGCTGGCAGGTCTCGTCCAAGGACGTCGACGAACTCGCGTTCCTGGAGTCGTCGGGGTTCTGGTCCGCGGAGCGCGCCACGAGCATCCGGGCGGCGGGCGAGGCTGCCCGCGATGCAGCGTCCACACGGTCGTGGCCGTTCGACGCCGAGTGGGAGGCCTGGTTGCCGAGGGACAGCACCCCGGTCGCCCTCCCGACGGGTTGGGAGCGGGTGGCGTGACCGCCCGACGAGCTCGACGCCGACCGGACGTGACGACCGTCGAGATCGTCGGCGGGCCGGAGGCGATCGAG
>JAVHXX010000321.1 GCA_031119595.1 Patulibacter sp.
AGCCGAGGTCGGGCTTGTCGTACCCCATGCCCAGGGCCGAGGTGGCGACCACGGCCTTGAGCTCGTTCGTGAGGAGCCGCTCCTCGATCGCCTCCCGCTCGTCGGTCTCGATCTGGCCCGAGTACGCCGCCGCCGGGATGCCGCGTTCGTTCAGCCAGCTCGCGACGGTGTCGGCGTCGTTCTTCGTGAGGGTGTAGACGATGCCCGACCCCGGCAGCTCCGGCAGGTGCTGCTCGAGCCATGCGAGCCGCTGGGCCTTGTCCGGGAGATCCACGACCTCGAGCCGCAGCGATTCCCGCGTGAGCGGGCCGCGATAGGTGCGCAGACGCCCCGGGCCGTCGTCGGCGGTGGCGCCGCGGCCCAGCTGCTCGGTGACGTCGTCGACGACGCGGTCGTTGGCCGTCGCGGTGGTGCACAGGACGGCCACCGTGCGTGGGAGCCGTTCGAGCATGTCCTGGATGCGGCGGTAGTCCGGGCGGAAGTCGTGGCCCCAGTCGGAGATGCAATGGGCCTCGTCGATCACGAGCAGCCCGACCTTCTCCGCGAACACGGGCAGCATGTCGCGGCGGAACTGGGGGTTGTTGAGCCGCTCCGGGCTGACCAGGAGGAGGTCGACGTCGTCGCGGTCGAGGTGGCCCTGGATCTCACTCCACGCGTCGCGGTTGGTGGAGTTGATCGTGTGGGCGCGAAGGCCGAGCCGCTCGGCCGCCGCGACCTGGTTGCGCATGAGGGCGAGCAGCGGGGAGACGATCAGCGTCGGCCCCGCGCCCCGTTCGCGCAGGAGGGCGGTCGCCACGAAGTACACCGCCGACTTGCCCCAACCAGTGCGCTGTACACAGAGCACACGTGCATGGTCTTCGGCCAGGTCGCGAACGGCCTCGAGCTGGTGCTCGCGGAACGACGCCTCTGGTCCCGCGAGCGCGCGGAGCAGTTCCCTCGCCCGTTCGTCCACCGGCGGGAGCGTGCCCGTCGCGCTGGTGCTGTCGATTTCGGGGTCGGGATGGGCCACGGAACGAGCGTAGGCGAGCAGGTGTTCCCCTGCTCGCGCGACCTGTGCCAAATCTGCGCAGAAACCGTTCCGACATCCCGAAAATCCCTGCACTAGCGCGAACGTGCCGGAGGTGGCAGAGTGGGCCCATGGATGTCCCGTTCCGTGAGCCGTGGCCCCGTGCCATCGCCCGGATCGGCAGGACGAGCGAGAGGGCTCGCGCCTCGACCGTCGAACACGCACTCGGCGTGATCGACACTGCAAAAACGTCCAGCGTGGCCGATCACCTGAACGATGCTTGATCCGGGCCTCGAGCACCTGCACCGCCACGGGCGGCTTTGGCGCGCGAGCAACAAGCGTCGCCGCCTCATCAGCGAGGCCGTCACCGACGTCCTCCTGATCCCGCCGGTCCTGCTCCTGCTGCTGTTCGCGCAGCGCGGCCCGTGGGCCCCGACGTGGGAGATCGTCGTGCTGGTCGGGGGGTACGCCCTCGCCTCGGTCGTCCGATTCGAGATCGGCTCGGGGTCCACCTCGCCGATCCAGCTCATGGCCGTACCGCTCTGGTTCGCCGTGCCGCCGGCGTTCCAGCCGATCATCGTGGGCCTCGCGCTCGTCCTCGGCGGCGTCGTCGAGCACTATCGCGAGAGTCCGGGTGACGCGCTCTGGCGCTGCCTCAACGCCGCCGGTGACGCGTGGCCGGCCATCGGCCCGGCGCTGGTCTTCGCCCTCGCGGGCGCCCCGACCGCGACCCTCGACGCCGTCCCCGTGGCCGCCGCTGCCTTCGCGTCCCAGGTCGTCATCGACCTCTTCTTCGGGATCACGACCCCGTGGTACTTCCACCGGATCCGCCCGGCGATCCAGCTTCGCCTCATGGTGTGGGTCGCCGCGATCGACGCCTCGCTCGCGCCGATCGGGTTCATCGTCGCCGTCGTCGTGGCCACGCAGCCGGTCGCGATCATCGCCCTGCTGCCCCTCATCGCCGTCATCGGCGAGTTCGCGCGCGAGCGCAAGGAGCGGATCGACCAGGCCCTGCAACTCTCGAACGCCTACCGCGGGACCGCCCAGCTCATGGGCGACGTGCTCGAGGCGGACGACGCCTACACCGGCGGCGAGCACACGCGCGGCGTCGTCGACATGGCCGTCGCCGTCGGCCTGGAGCTGAGCCTCGAGCCCCGCGAGATGCGCGACCTCGAGTTCGGGGCGCTCCTCCACGACATCGGCAAGCTCCGCGTCCCGAACGAGATCATCAACAAGCCCGGGTCCCTCAACGCTGCCGAGTGGGAGATCATCCGCAAGCACCCCGAGTACGGGCAGGCGATGCTCGACCGCGTCGGTGGGGCCCTCACCGACGCCGGGAAGATCGTCCGTGCCCACCACGAGCGCTGGGACGGCATGGGGTATCCCGATCGCCTGATCGCGGAACAGATCCCGCTCGCCGCGCGCATCATCACGGTCTGCGACTCGTTCAGCGCGATGACCACCAAGCGCTCGTACAGCGCGGCCATGGAGCACGACCAGGCGATCGTCGAACTGCAGCGGTGTTCGGGGTCCCAATTCGACCCGTCGGTGGTCGAAGCGCTCTTCCGCGTGCTCGAGCGCGACGCCTCGCTCCGGTCGCGGGCCGCGCAGGAGGCGACCCCGGCGACCTCACCGATCGCCGCAGCGATCGGTCTGCGCCCGATCAGCTGATCGCCGCGGGTGCGAGCGTGATCGCGCGCACGCGATCGCCCTGTCGGCACGCCGGACGACGCCGCCGGCCCTCGACGGCGTGCCTCCGACAGGGGACACGCCAGGGAGGAATCGATCTTCCGGGGGACGCCTCGTAGCAGGGGTTTCCGGAAACGGGAAGACCCTCTGTGATGCGATGCACCGACAAAGCGGAGGTGAACCATGACGGCCTGTTCGGCGTTAATGAGCAATCGTCAATAACGCGATGAGGGCCTTCACAGCCAATGGACCGTTAAGTAGGTTCCCGGCCCGTGACCCGTGCCCTCCGACACAGGCCGTTCCGATGGATCGGTGCGCTGTACGCCGTCGACTCGCTCCTCGAGTGGTGCGGCAGCATTGCGCTCATGGTCGTCGTGTACGGCCGGACCGACAGCACCACCGTCGCTGCGGGCATGCTCCTCTGCAAGCAGGTCGCGCCCGGTGCGCTCGTCCCGCTCGCCGGCCCGACGCTCGATCGCCTGTCCGTCGGCCGGGCGCTCACCGTCGCCTTCGCGCTCCAAGCCGTCGCCCTGCTCGCGATCAGCGCCATCGGATACGGACCGCTGTTGTTCCCGATCGCGGTGCTCGCGGGTGCCGCCGGTGCCATCGTCCGCGCGCTCGTGCGGACCGGTGCCGCCCTGTCGCTCCCCGGCGATGACCTGCGTGCCGGGAACGCCTTCCTGAACATCGCCATGGCCGTCTGCGGCCTCGCCGGGCCCGCGCTTGCTGCGGTGGCCGTGTCCGCCTTCGGGGCGCTCCCGGTGCTGGCCGCCGTCGCCGGACTCCTCGCCGTGTGCTCGGCGCTTGCGGCCTGCATGCCGCACCTCGCGGGCGACGCCTCCGCCGTGGTCGCCACCGCCGACGAACCGGCGCAGGACGACCACCGTCAGCGCTCGGGTGCGCCGCAGGTCCCGCTCGCGTGGCTGCTCGGTCTCGTCGGCCTCGTCACCTGCGTCTTCTCGATGGACGACCCGACGCTCCTCGCCTACAGCGAGCGCGCCCTGCATGCCGGCGTCGAGGGATACGGCCTCATCTTCGCTGCGTGGGGTGTCGGCGTCACCGCCGGCAGCGTCGTCTTCACCCGACTGCTCCACTGGCCGATGCTCCGCGTCTACGCCCTCGCGACCACGCTCGCCGGGTGCGCGTACCTCGGGATGTCCGTGTCGCCGAGCCTCGGCGTCACCTGCGCCATCGCCATCGTCGGCGGGGTCGGGAACGGGATGGACTGGATCGCGATCGTCACGGCCGTGCAGGAGACTGCTCCCCGTGGGCAGGAGGCCCGCGCCGCGCGCCACCTCGAAGCCATCGGCATGGTCGGTCCCGGCGTCGGGATCCTGGTCGGCGGTGTCCTCGCGGACCTCACCACGCCTCGCCTGACCCTCCTGATCCCCGGCGTCCTCGCCCTGCTCGTGCTGCTGCTCGGCACGCTCGCCGTCCGCGTCCGCGAGCTCCGGCTCCGCGACGGCCTCACCACCTTGGCCTCACGGCCGACGACCTTGCCCTCACCCATCACCGGAGGCTCCGCATGACGTTCCGTCGGCACTAGCTCCGCGTCCGCGTGCTCGGCTCTGCCGGGCGTCACGGACATCCTCCTCTCTAGGGCTCGTCCAGCCCGACAGACCTGGCGGCCGGATCTCGATCCGGCGGTCCGATGCCCCCACTCAACGCCTCGCAGTGTCACCGCGAGGTGCTGATTTCACCTATCCGTCATCTGGAGTTCCCCCATGCCCTGGCGCAACTAGTTCCTGTACGAAGAGGGCCGCGAAAGCGGCCCTTTTTCGTTCCCCGACGGGCCGGTGCCGCCGTGCCGGGTCCGCAGGCTCAGTCGAGCTTGGCTCGCAGCAGCGCGATCTCCGCGAACGGCGAGAGGAGCTGCGCGATCGCCTTCGCGGTCGCCGCGGCGTCGTCGTCCGGGAGGGCAGCGTGGCTGATCGCCAGGCGCACGAGGTGCTCCGCGAGGAGCTGGACGTCGTCGGTCCGGGCGGTGGGCCAGCGCGCGCTGATGGCGTCGCCGAGGCGCGTGGCGGCGATCTGCAGCACCGGGCCACCACGCGTGGTGACGAGGGTGAGGAGTCCGTCGGGGTCGTCGCCCGAGAGGATGGTGACGGCGAGCGGGTCCTCGGCGATGGTCTCGAGGAAGGCGCGGAACGCCTCCTCGATCGTCTCGGCGGGCGATTCGCCGGCGCCCTGGATCGCCTCCTCGACGACCGTGAGGATGCGGTTCGCGTCGTAGAGGAGGTAGGTCTGCACGAAGCCGGACCGCGAGCCGAACTCGTTGTAGAGCGTCTGCCGGCTCACACCCGAGGCGGCCGCGATCTGGGCCATGGTGATGTCGGTCCAGCGACGCTCGCGCAGAAGCTCCCGCGCCGCCTCGAGCAGCGTGGCACGCAGCTGCTGACGCGCAGCGGCCTGGTACGGCGTGCGGACCGGAGGCATGGGGTGCCTCAGCTCCCCTCGACGAGGTCGAAGTCGACCTTGTCGCGGACGCCGCAGTCCGGGCAGCTCCAGTCGTCCGGCACGTCGGCGAAGGGCGTGCCGGGCGGGAACCCCTCACGCGGGTTGCCGGCGGCTTCGTCGTAGGTGTACCCGCACTCGGGGCAAGCGTAGGCGGCCATGGTCGTCCTGGTCGTGGGAAGGGAGGGGTTCATCGTGCACTGCCGGCCGGCGTCAGGCCCTGCGGGCCACCGGTGCCGCCGGAGCCCCAACGGCGCAGGATGCGCTTGCGGGCCCGCGGATGGATGTTGGCGAGGGTGACGTCGCCGGCATAGTGGTCGACGACGCGACGGTCCATGACGACCTTCCACAGGGGCGGCAGGTAGGCG
>JAVHXX010000322.1 GCA_031119595.1 Patulibacter sp.
CGAGGTCTTCACCGGACCGCACGAGCGCTCGGCCAACGGCGAGGTGTCGTTCGGGGTGCCGTCGTACCGCGCGGGTGGCGTGGTGCGCGGGGCACGACTCGTGTTCGCCGACGGCCGAGTGGTCGAGGCGACCGCCGACGAGGGCCAGGACGTCCTCGACGCCGAGCTCGCCACCGACGACGGCGCCCGCTTCCTCGGCGAGCTGGGCATCGGCACGAGCCCCGGCATCGACCGCCCGACCGGCTCGACCCTCCTCGACGAGAAGATCACCGGCACCGTCCACCTCGCGCTCGGCCAGTCGTACCCCGAGACGGGCGGCGTGAACGAGTCCGCGGTGCACTGGGACCTCATCACCGACCTGCGCGACGGCGGCCGCCTCACCGCCGACGGCACCACGCTCATCGAGAACGGCACGCTGGTCTAGGCGCCGACTCGGAGCCACCGCTCCGCCTGCGCGTCTGGCGCGAACACCGCGGGGAGCGACCCGGCGCGCGTCGACAACCGTTCTTGCAGCGGTTCACAGCACCGAAACACCCGCAAATCCGGGCCATCGGCCGCGAACCTCGCACACTCGTGCAACCAGGGCATCGTGGCGCCGCCGCGCGCCGCTAGATTCATCGACATCGAGCGCAGAACGAAGATCGTCGCCACCATCGGGCCGGCCTCGGCCAACCCGGAAGTCCTCCGTCGCATGATCGACGCGGGGCTGGACGTAGCGCGCCTCAACTTCTCGCACGGCACGCCCGAGGACCACGCGATCGCCGTCGACCTCGTCCGCGACGCCGCCAACGCCGCCGGCCGCCCCGTCGCCGTCTTCGGCGACCTCCCGGGCCCCAAGCTGCGCGTCAGCAAGCTCGAGAACGACCTCATCGAACTCCAGAACGGCCGCGAGCTCACGATCTCGACGGAGATCGAGGAGGGCCGCCTCGGCAACGACCGCCACCTGTTCGTCGAGGCGCCGCAGCTCGCGGAGGCCGTCGGCCCCGGCGAGATCATCTACCTCGCCGACGGCAAACTGCGCCTGCGCGTCACCGCCGTCCGCCCCGAACACGGCGAACTCGACGCCTCCGTCGAGGTCGGCGGCATGCTCGCCAGCCGTCAGGGCCTCAACGTGCCCGGCGAGGCCGCCGTCCTCCCCGCCGTCGGCTCCGACGACCTCGCCCTCCTGCGCGCCGGCGAGCGCATGCGCATCGACCTCGTCGCCCTCTCGTTCGTGCGCTCCGCCGAAGACGTCAACAACGTCCGCAAGGAGACGCGCCTCCCGCTCATCTCCAAGATCGAGAAGCCGCAGGCCGTCGAGCGGCAGGACGAGATCATCGCCGCCTCCGACGTGATCATGGTCGCCCGCGGCGACCTCGGCATCGAACTCCCCATCGAACAGATGCCGGTCGTGCAGAAGCGTCTCCTGCGCGCCTGCGGCCGCCTCGCACGCCCCGCGATCACCGCCACCCAGATGCTCGACTCGATGGTCACGAGCTCGCGTCCCACCCGCGCCGAGGTGACCGACGTCGCCAACGCCATCCTCGACGGCACCGACGCCGTGATGCTCTCCCAGGAGACCGCCGTCGGCGCCTACCCCGTCGAATCCGTCGCGATGCTCGACGCGATCGCCCGCGCCACCGAGCCCGAAGCGCCGTACCACGACTGGAACCAGAACCGGGTCACCCGCGCGAAGGTCGGCCCCGACTACACCGTCGCCCACGCCGCCTGCGAAGCCGTCCGCACCCTCGGCCTCGACGCCCTCATCGTGCCGACCCTCTCCGGCCGCACCGCCCGCATCCTCTCCGCCCACCGGCCCACCGTGCCGATCCTCGCGCTCTCCCCCGGCCACGAAACCGTCCGCCGCTGCGGCACCTTCTGGGGCGTCCGCGCCGCCGCCATCGATCGCCACGCCACCACCGAAGGCCTCATCGCCGACGCCACCCGCCGCGTCATCGAACTCGGCTGGTGCACCCCCGGCATGCGCGTCGGCGTCACCGCCGGCCTCCCCTCCTCCAAACCCGGCTCCACCTCCCTCCTCCAGGTCATGGTCCTCGGCGAAGCCGGCGCTCCCTGGCAAGACTGGCGAGGGTAAGCCGCCGGCTCGCCTGGCGGCTCACTCGGCCCGACCGGTTCGCCTGGCGGCTCACGGACCCGGTGAGCTGAGCGGATCTCGCTTGCACCTCTCGTCCGCGCGCAAGAGGCCCGGCCTGGCGGCCTAAACCTCTCGCGCGCGAACGAGATCTGCGGCGCGATCTCTCGCTCAGCGTGGGTGGTTGACCCTGCGCCTCGGGACGCTGCCGCGGTGGTCGTCCGTGAAACGCCGAGGGACGCGGCCGCCGTGGTCATCCGTGAAACGACTGCGCTTGGGGACATGGAACCGTCTCCCAGACGCCTTCACGTCCCCGAGCCTCGCCCGCCCGCGCCTTCGACCACGCTGGGCGAGCCATCGTGGATGAGATTCGGCCGCCCAGCTCTCCAAGTAGCCTGGCGGCCATGGCCGAGTTCGCGTTCCTGCACACCTGTTACCGCATCGGCGACATCGACCGGTCGGTCGCGTTCTACGAGAAGCTCGGCCTCACCGAGCAGCGCCGCATGCCGATCGGCGACGATGCCACGAACGTCTTCCTGGGCACCGACGCGCAGCCGAACATCCTCGAGCTCACCTACAACCACGGGGTGAGCGAATACGACAACGGCACGGGCTACGGCCACATCGCGCTCGGCGTGTCCGATCTCGACGCCACCCTCGAGGCGCTCGCCGAGGTGGGCATCCAACCGGAGAAGCCGAAGTACCGTCCGGGCGGCCGGACCACCGGCTCGTTCATCTGCTTCGTGCGCGACCCGGACGACTACCGGATCGAGCTCATCGAGCGCGGCGACCTGACGCAGTAGACGCTTTTCGAGACGGATTCACCGAGAACTCGGGGGTTACGGCGGTTACCTGTCGTTCGCGGGCGCGAAACCTTGAGCCCGCGACGTGCGAAGCGCTACGCACCTAATACGTCCGTCGTGCCACGGTCGAGGGTGGCCACCGGGTGCCGATCTTCTCCCCGTGGACCGTCCCGCCCCTTCTCCCGCGCTGCACGCAGGCGCTGCCGGCTGGTTGCAGCCGCTGCGTCGGCAGTTCGCGAGCCAACGGGTTCTGCTCGCGCTGAGCGCCGCGCCGCCGGCGCTCGCGATCGCGTCGAGCAACGGCGTCACGCACAGCACGCCGGTCGCGCGCGCCGCGCTCGTCGGGATCTCGGCAGCGATCCTCGTGATCGTCACGATCACCACCTCGGTCCAGGCGAGACGCCGCCCGGACACCCGCTCGGCGCTGATGTCCGTGTCGTTCCTCGCGATGGCGATCGTGCTCGTCGCGCGCGTGGTCGCGATGGTCCCCGGGCCGCTGTGGAGCCCCGGCATCTCCCGCGTCGGCGAGATGGCCACGCTTCCGCTCGGCGCCCTCGTGCTCGCGATGTCCGCGGCGCCCGAGCTCCGGCAGCGGCGCCGGGTGGAACTCGTCGCCCAGAGCGGCCCCGCCCTAGGGCTGTTCATGTCCGTCGCCCTGATCCTCGTCTTCTCCGCCGCCGACTCGGTGAGGCCGATCCCGCGCCCCGGCAGCGACGCCGCCCTGGCGGTCTTCGCCGGCGGTGCGTTCCTCCTCGGCGTCCTCGCCCGCCGCGCCGCCCGCACCGCGGTCCTCACCGAGCGCCGCTCCGACTTCGTCGTCGCCAGCGGCGCCATCGCCTCGATCTTCGCCTTCTGGGGCATCGCGAACGCCCTCCGCAACACCACGCTCTGGTGGACCGCCCACGTCCTCGAGCTGTTCGGCCTCGCTGCCATGTGCATCCCCGCCGCCCGTGACCTGCGCCGCCAGAGCTCCTCGCGTCCGCTCGTGGGCGACCTGCGCGCGAGCGACATCGTCGCCGACGAGGAGTCGTTCCTCGACGGCCGCGTGCACCACCTCATGCTCCAGCTCGGCCGCAAGGACGATGTCACCGAGGACCACACCCGCCGCGTCGCCACGCTCGCGGTGAAGATGGGCGAGCACCTCGGCCTCGACCCGGCCGCCCTGCGCGACCTCGCCGCCGGCGGCCTCCTCCACGACATCGGCAAGCTCCAGACGCCCGACCAGATCCTCAAGAAGCCCGCCGCCCTCACGGACGCCGAGTACGAGATCATCAAGCGCCACCCGGCCGAGGGCCGGCGGATGCTGAGCTCGGTCGGCCGGTTCAACGAGCGTGTCCTGCACCTCGTCGAGTCGCACCACGAGCGCCTCGACGGCGGCGGCTACCCGAACGGCGCCCCGGCCTCGTCGATCTACCTCGAGGCCCGCATCCTGGCCGTCGCCGACGTCTTCGACGCCCTCACCAGCCAGCGCCCGTACCGCGTCGCGTGGCCCGCCGACCGCGCGTTCGAGGTGATCGAGCGCGAGTCCGGCAGTGCCTTCGACCCGCGTTGCGTGGAGGCCCTGCGCGAGGTGATCGGCCTCCACAAGTACCGCCGCGCCCTGCCCACGCCGTGGCGCGACCGCGACGGCGGCAAGCACTCCGGCAAGGTCGCCTGACCCGACCGGCCGCAGCGCCGAGGCCTGCCCGGGAGGCCCGCCACCCGCGCCCGGCCCCGCGAGCGCCGACGCGCCCTACGCTCGTGGCATGAGCATGAGGGTCCTCTCGCAGCGCAACGACGACTTCGTGTCCAACAGCTACCTCGTGGTCGACCAGACCACCGGGAAGTGCGGCTTCATCGACTGCGGTGACCCCGTCGACCACCTCCTCGCCGTGATCGGGAGCGAGGGCCTCGAGCTCGAGCGGGTGCTGCTCACCCACCACCACGGCGACCACATCAGCGGCCTGGGCCACATCCTCGAGGCCTACCCGGGGACGCCCGTGCACGCGCACCCGGCCGAGAGCAACGAGATGATGGGCGTGAGTCAGACGATCGAGCCCGGCGACCTCACCGGCATCGGCACCCTCGAGATCGTCGCGCTCGGCTCGCCCGGGCACACCGCGGGCATGTTGAACTTCCTCGTCCGCGACCCCGGCCCGGGCCGCCCCGGCGAGGTGTTCACCGGCGACACCCTCTTCAAGGGCTCGGTCGGCGGCGTGCGCGGCCCCGGCCACACCACCCTCGCCGACCTGCGCCACTCCGTGATGGACGTGCTCCTCGAGCTGCCGGCCGACACGATCATCCAGCCCGGCCACGCCGAGCCGACGACGGTCGGGCAGGAGCGCCACGACAACCCCTTCGCGCGCCTCTGGAGCGGCGAGCTGCCCGAGGGCACCGAGCGCGTCGTCGTGCTCTCGCCCGGCGACCCCGAGGAGGCCGCGACCCCGGCCGTCCTGCTGCTCTGGGCCACCGACTACGACTCCGGCCACAAGGCGCAGGTCCGCTACGACGACGGCACCGAGGATCTCGTCCCCGGGTCGTGGGTCCAGCCGGGATGAGGCCCGCCCGCCGAGCGCGATAGCGTCGGAGTCCGTGGCTGAGGACATCACTCGCCGGGCGGTCCTCGACCTCGGCTCCAACAGTTTCCGGCTCGTCGTGT
>JAVHXX010000323.1:0-1855 GCA_031119595.1 Patulibacter sp.
CGGTACGACCAGGCGACTCGCAGGTCCTTCGAGGCCAGGGTGAACGCGGCCCCGAATCCGGCAGCGCGGTGCGATCGGCGCGCGGCGCTCACGCGAGGTCCTCACTGCCGTGAGCGACGGTCTCGGATGTGGCGACCGGCTGGATCTCGGTGACGTGTGGCGTGTTCAAAGGCTCGTACTCGCGCATGCTCGGCGTGGCGATGAGCACCGTCGCGCCGGCGTCCGCGCGGGCCTGGAGTGCACCGATCACGCGCTCCTCGGCGTCAGCGTCGAGGCCACGGAGCGGCTCGTCGACGAGCAACACGTGCGGGTCGCCGACCAGGGCCCGTCCCAGGATCACGCGCTGGCGCTGGCCCGCTGAGAGCGCGTGGGCCTGCCGGTCCTCGAGCGCGGCGAGACCGAGCACCTCGAGCACGTCCCGGCAATGCGCAGCCCGCTCCCGTTTCGGAACTCCGCGCACGCGCGCGAACAGCGCGAGGTTCTCGAGCACGGTGAGCCGCCAGAAGATGCTGCGCTCGTTGACGAGCGCAAGGCCGATCTGCGTGCGGACGAGCTGCCCGTCGGTGACGGGGTCGATGCCGTTGATCCTGACGGTGCCGGTATCCGGGAGGACGAGTGTCGCGAGGATGCGCAGCATCGTGGTCTTGCCTGCGCCGTTGCGGCCGATGAGGAGCGACACCGCACCGGACGGAGCCCGGAGGGACGTCGTCGGCAGGGCGAGCTCGCCGCCGAACACCTTGCTCACGCCGTCGACGACGATGCCCGTGTGCAGCTCGGCATCGCGGGACTCGGGTTCGGCGGGCATCGGCCGCAACAATACGGTCGACCTCGGGCGCCGCGCAGGCGGCGGATACAGTCGACGCGTGCACGCTGGCCCCATCGACCCGATGAAGCCCTCGGCCGACGAGATCTGTGTGGCGATGCTCGGAGGCCAGGTCCCGGGGATGGCGCCGCTCGATCTGCGCAGGGCCCCGTCCGACGGGCCGCGGCTAGCCATCGAACGTCTCCTGCGCGGAGCCTTCGAGCGGGGTCCGGTCTGGGTTGCGTTCTCGGGTGGGCGGGACTCGTCCGCGTTGCTCGCCATTGCGGCGCACGTCGCGCGCACCGATGGATTCGACTCGCCGATCCCCGTGACGATGGTGTTCCCCGAGGTCAGCGACACCGACGAGGAAGGGTGGCAGCGCCTGGTGCTCGAGCGCCTCGGGCTGCTGGAGGCGTGGGTCCGGCTCGAGCCCGGGGAGGACCTCGACATGATCGGGCCCTACGCCCAGCGCGTCCTTCGGCGCCACGGCGTCCTCGTGCCGCCGAACGCCCACGCGGGCCTGCCGATGCTGGACGCGATGGGAGGCCACGGCACGCTCGTGTCGGGGGCCGGCGGCGATGAACTCATGGAAGGCCGGCCGCAGCGGCTCACCAGCGCCATCTGGTCGAGGCGGCGGGTGCGGGCGAACGAGCTCACGGGCTGCGTGGTCGATGACCTCTCCGGGGCGCTCCAACGCCGCGCGATCCGCCGGACCACGTTCTTGCATCATTTCCACTGGCTGGCTCCGGCGACATGGCACCGGCGCGTGGCTGAGGAGATCGAGGAGCGGTCCGTTGCGCCGATCCGCTTCGACTCATTGTTGCGCCGTGCGTTCACCGACCGCCACTTCCGCGCGGCGGACCACGCCTACGGACTTCTGGCGGGAGATCTCGGCGTCGACGTCCTCATGCCGTTCGTCGAGCGCGAGGTGGTCGGGGCGTTCGCCGCCTCGTGGGGCTACCGTTTCCCGGGCGAGCGCGCGCGGTCACTGCGGCCACTGGTCGGCGACCTCCTGCCCGAGGAACTGATCACGCGCGAGTCGAAAGCGGAGTT
>JAVHXX010000323.1:1865-5492 GCA_031119595.1 Patulibacter sp.
GGGTTGCCGAGTGGGACGGATCGGGCGTCGATGAAACCAGGCTCCGCGTCAATCATCTCCGGGCCGAATGGTCGAACCCGACGCCGCATTACTGCTCGCTCGCCGCGCTTCAGCAGGCGTGGCTCGCGACGTCAGGCGCCGGCGGCGAGTGACTCGAGCGCCGCGATCGTCTCCGGGATCGACGAGAGTCGCGGCGGCCGCGCGACCACGTACATGGGCAGCGCCGCCAGGTCGAGACTGAGGCGCGGGTTCTTCATCCGCGCAGACACGCTGTAGGTGTGCCCGATGACGGCCAGCCGGTCGACCGGCCGGACGGGCGTGGTGGAGACGCCGTCTTCGCTCCATTCGAGTCGGATGAACCCTGCCAAGGGCACGGAGGCGGGCACGGGCCCGGGGGTGAGCCGGAACCGGCTGCGCTCGTGGTGGAGGTCTGGGCGGAGCTCCTCCGCCTCGGGAAAGTCGACGGCGCTCTCGGCACGGAGATCGATGGATCGGGGGCCGGCGTGTGCGTGGAGGCGGTCGTCGATGACGAGGAGGTCATCGGTGACGATGCCGTGGCCCGCTCGGGCGAGCGAGGCCATCGTGGTGCTCTTCCCGACGGATCGCTCGGCGAGCACGCCCCAAGCGCGGCCGTTGAGGATCACGGCGCCGGCGTGGAGCGGGACCCAGCCCGCCCAATGCGCGGCGACGATGCCGAGCGCAGCGAGAACGGGATGGGCCAGGAGTTCGCCGTCTGCCGTCCCGCTCCCGTGCAGAACCGCGCTCCGCTGCGCGCGGTCGATGAGCAACGTCGCGTCTTCGAATTCGACCGACGCTGAGTGATCTTGGACAGACGACGCGTGGACGGCGCCATCAGATTGGACTTCCGCACGGAGACTGGGGGCCTGTCCAGATACCGGTGCGCTGGACGTCGAGAAGGTCCAATGCTGGGCGTCCGGAGCGACGCAAATCAACCTCTGAGCAGGGAAAAGATCCGAATCGAGGGCTATCCCGTAAGCGCCTTTCGGCCCGATGGACGCGTGGTGCATGTGGGCTTGGTCGTCCGGTTCGTGGTGTGGTGGCTGCGGGAGTTCGCAGTACTTCTAAAACTTAGTTGCGGGGCGCCCGTTTTGCTCGCTAACCTGCTCGCAGTCGGCGGCAGACTGTCGCCATGTTGAGGTACGAAAGCCCGAAGCCATGAGCAAGACTTACGAGAGCCCTTCCCTGACCGATCTCGGCACCGTCGAGGATCTCACGCAGACCACGATCAAGCTGAAGGCGCACGTCCCCGGCATCGACGTGACCTACAACAAGGACAAGAACAAGGTCACGATCAAGATCGGCAACGCCGGCGTGAAGTACATCAGCGGCGGCACCACCTCCTGATCAAGTTTCGCTCGCGTCGGCCGTAGACTGACGCGATGCAACTCCGGACCGCAGACGTCTCTTGGCGAGACGTCGACAACGACGTCGTGCTGCTCGACGAGCGCACCTGGAAGTACGTCCACCTCAACGCAGCGGCGAGCGTGCTCTGGCGCGCCCTCGTTGAGGGACCCCAGTCCGAAACCGATCTGGAATCCCGACTCGTCGACGAGTTCGACATCGATTCCGATCGAGCCCGCGACGATGTTTCGGACTTCGTCGCCCAACTGCGCAGCCGCGAATACGTCGAGTAGCGCATTTGGAGCTGACGCTTGGTACGGGCCTCGCAGGCGAGGCTCGGGTCCGACTTCTCGGGCTCGTGATTGGCTGGCGCTGGGCTCGCAGCGCGGTGGCCGCGATGCGGCGCCAGGTTCGAACCGATGGTCTCGACGTCACGGTGATCGCTCCGACGTCGGTCGCGCCCGGGACGCTGCGCGGCGCACGGATCGCGCTCCGACTTGACCGCGCGTCATGTCTGGAGCGTTCCTTGGTGATCCAGCGCTGGTGGGCGGCGAACGGCGTCTCGCTTGACGTCATCGTCGGCGTGAGGCACCCGCGCCTCACCGAGGGTGACCTAGCCCACGCCTGGGTTGACCGCTACGACGCCGACTGTTCTGATCGCTACCCGGAGATCCGGCGAGTGAAATCGCCCGCCACTCCGTGACTTCGTCCCTCCGTCCGATAACCCGGACATCTCCGCCCGCTCCCGCATCGAACCGCCCATCTCTGGCGCGCTCGCGTGCGAGGATGCGCCCCAGCCTTTGCCCCCGCACAGAAACCGCTCGTTTTGACTGAACCCGCCGTCGACCCCTGGGCTTCCGAGACCCGCGCCGACATCGCCGCGCAGCGCCTGCTCAAGCGGGTCCTCCGCCAGTGGTGGCTCGTCGCGCTCTGCGCCATCGTCGCCGGCGCCGCTGCGTACTTCGCCTCCTCGAGCCAGACGAAGCAATACGAGGCCACGAGCACGATCGAGATCGGCTCCGCCGACCTCGTCAGTGCATTCCTCTCGGATTCGGTGCAGGTCAGCGACCAGGACCCCGATCGGATCAAGGCCGGCGCGGTGGCGTCGTTCAGTCTGCCAAACGTCCGAGACCGTGCGGTGAACCTGCTGCAGGGGCGGGTCTCGTCGATCGACCTGAACAACCGGGTGACCGTGGATTCCGTTCCGGACAGCGGTGTCGTGAAAGTGGTCGCCAAGGACCCCGATCCCTCGCTGGCCCGGAACATGTCGAACGCGATGGTCAACGCCTTCATCGCGCAGCGGATTTCCCTCGCCCGCAACCAGGTGATCAACGCGAAGAACCAGATCACCCAGCAGTTCAACAACCTCAGCAAGTCCGACAAGACCTCACAGCCCGGCCAGGCACTCCAACAGCGCCTCAAGCAGGTTGGTGTCCTCGGCGCAGTACAGGACGGCAACGTCACCGTGATCCAGGGTGCCCGCACGCCGTCCGAGCCGTCGTCGCCGCGGCCCAAGCGCGACACGGCCCTCGGCCTGATCGCCGGCCTCCTGCTCGGCCTCGGCGTTGCGGTGCTCCGCGCGCGTCTCGACGATCGCATTCGCGACACCGAGGAGCTCGGCGAGATCTGGGATCTGCCGATCGTCGGCCTCGTCCCGCAGACGGGCACGCTCAAGGAGTCCGGCCGTCGCGTGCCGGAGCCCTCGGCGCTAGAAGCGCTCTCGCTGGCCCGCACGAACCTCCGCTATCTGCACGTCGGCGGTTCGATCAAGACCGTCGTCGTCACGTCCGCCCTCGAGGCTGAGGGCAAGAGCACGCTCGCGTGGAACCTGGCCATCGCTGCCTCGCTGGCATCGAGCAAGGTGATCGTCGTCGAGGCTGATCTGCGTCGCCCCAAGCTCACCGGCCGCCTCAACCTTGGCGGCGACGGCTTGTCCGAGGTCCTCGCCGGCCTCGCGCAGCTCGACGACGCCATCACCTCGGTGGACGTTGCCGGCGACGACGGCTCGACCGCGACGACCGTCGACGTGCTCCCCGCTGGACTCGTGCCGCCGAGTCCGGTCGCGCTCCTCGAGAACCCGACGACGAAAACCACGCTTGCGACGCTCCGCGAGCGCTACGACATCGTGATCATCGACACCCCGCCGGCGACGATCGTCGCCGACGCGGTCGCGCTCGTCGACGAGGTCGACGGCGTGATCATCGTGTCGCGACTCGGCACGGTGCGCCGTGGCGCGATCAAGCGCCTGCGCGAGATCCTCACCGG
>JAVHXX010000324.1 GCA_031119595.1 Patulibacter sp.
CGATATAACTCTCACGCTCGATCAAGCATTCGTGGCGTGGCTGCTCGGCGCCGCGGTGCGGGCCGGCTGGCGGCGGACCGCGCGCGGCCGGGAGGCCGCCCGCGCCACGGCCTGAGCGCCCGGCTCAGTCCAGGTCGCGGCTCGCCGGCAGCGTGAGGAAGTCCTCGAAGTCGTCGGCGAGGGCGACCTGTTCGAAGAGGGTGCGGGCGCGGCGGATGCGGTCCTTATCGTCGTCGCCTGAGGCCGCGTCGAGGAGGGCGGCCTCCTCGGTGTCGAGGAGCGCGATGACGGAGGCTTCGGTGATCGGGGTGCCGTCGTCGGTGGTGGTGGCGTTGCGGATCCACTGCCAGAGTTGGGAGCGGGAGATCTCGGCGGTGGCGGCGTCCTCCATGAGGCCGAAGATCACGACGGCGCCGCGGCCGCCGATCCATGCCTCGAGGTAGCGCAGGCCGATCGCGACGTTGTGGCGCACGCCCTCGGCGGTGACGGTGCCGGGCGTCTGGTCGACGGCGAGGAGGTCTTCGGCGGTGACGTTGACGTCGGGGCGCTGCTTGCCGAGCTGGTTGGGCTGGTCGCCGAGGACGGCGTCGAACGCGGCCTTGGCGGTCGGGACGAGGTCAGGGTGGGCGACCCAGGAGCCGTCGTAGCCGGCCGCGGCCTCGCGCTCCTTGTCCTCCTTGACCTTGCCGAGCGCGAGCGCGTTGCGCTCCTCGTCGCGGCGGTCCGGGATGAAGGCGGCCATGCCGCCGATCGCGAACGCCCCGCGCTTGTGGCAGGTCTGCACCAGCAGCTCGGTGTAGGCGCGCATGAACGGCACCGTCATGGTCACGTCGGCGCGGTCCGGGAGGACGAACGCGGGGCCGGCGTCGCGGAAGGTCTTGATGAGCGAGAAGAGGTAGTCCCAGCGGCCCGCGTTGAG
The DNA here is from genome assembly GCA_031119595.1 of Patulibacter sp. GTDB lineage: Bacteria > Actinomycetota > Thermoleophilia > Solirubrobacterales > Solirubrobacteraceae > JAGIBJ01. The sequence continues at coordinate 920 of JAVHXX010000324.1, forward strand.
GCCTGCGATGTGGTGGCGCAGCGCGTGGAGGATCTCGTCCATCTCGAACGCCGCGGTGATCGTCTCGATCAGGACGGTCGCCTTCACCGTGCCGTGCGGGATGCCGACGAAGTCCTCGCACGCCGTGAAGATGTCGTCCCACAGCGCGGCCTCGTGGCGGCTCTGCGTCTTCGGGAGGTAGAAGAACGGGCCGCGGCCGGACGCCGTCAGCACCTGCGCGTTGCGCACCATGAACAGCGCCACGTCGACCATCCCGGCGACCGTCGGATGGCCGTCGACGAGGATGCGCGTCTCCTCGAAATGCCAGCCGCGGGGGCGCGGCACGATCACCGTGGCGGGCGTGCCGTCGTGCAGGAGCGCGTCCTCGGCGAGCGCGTACTCTTTCCCCTCGGGCGACGTGAACGCGATGGTGCCGCGGACGGCGTCGGCGAGGTTGACCTGGCCCCCGATCACGTTCTCCCAGTGCGGCGTGTTCGCGTCCTCCAGGTCGGCCAGCCACACCTTCGCGCCCGCGTTGAGCGCATTGATCGCCATCTTCCGCTCCGTCGGACCGGTGATCTCCACGCGGCGGTCGATCAGCGCCGGCGGCACCGGATCGACGGTCCATTCGCCCGCGCGGATGTCGGCGGTCGCGGGATCGAAGTCGATGCGGCCCGCCGCCGCGATCTCCGCGCGGCGCGTGACCCGCGCAGCGAGGAGCTCGTCGCGGCGCGCGTGGAAGCGCTCGTCGAGGAGGGCGATGAGCTCCAGGGCCTGCGGGGTGAGGATCTCATCGCCGCGCTCGACGGCGGGGCCGATCACGGTGGCAGTGGCGGTGGTGGGCATGGAGGGCGGACCTCGGGAGGGCGTCGGTGGAAGGGCGGCGGGCCGGCCGCGGCAGGATTTCGGTGGTGGGCGCTAGAGCGCGGCGGCGCGCGCCGTGCCGGGATGCAGGCCGAGCACGATCCCGCGCAGCGCCTCGGGGATCGCGTCGTCGTCGCCGGCCCACGGTCGCCCGGCGATGAGCGCACGGGCCTCGTCGAGCGACACGCCGATCGTCTCGTGGACCACGGTCGCGGCCATCGGTTCGGGCAGCGCGGCGAGCCAACGGCGCCCGAGCGCGGCGCGGCCGCCGGTCGTCGGCGCGCCCCAGGCCCGCAGGCGGGCCATGCCGCCGTCGGGGTAGATGTCGAGGCGCAGCTCGGTCGCCGGGAGCTCGTTCGTGGCGAGGAGGCGGTGGCGCACGCCGGGGAGCATGTCCGTGCGGGCGAGGAGCGTGTGCCACTCGGCGTCCGCGCCCTCGGGGCCGCTCGTGTCGCGGCCGAGCACGCGCGCGGCGCCGGGCGCGTTGCCGACGAAGTGCGTGAGGTCGAGCTCGAACAGCTGGATCACCCCGACCGTGGCGAGCCGGATCTCGGCCCAGTCGTTGCCGTCGTCGCGCCGACGGGCCGTCTCCCAGCCCTCGCCCATGTTGCGCGCCGGGCCCGGGTTGATGAGGCGGGTCGCGTCGCCGAAGAAGGTGTTCGAGGAGTCGGTGACGAGGCCACCGTTCTCGAGGGCGGCGAGATCGAACGGGCCCGCGTCGAGGAAGCGCGGGTCGCGGAGCGGTTCGCCGTGCACGCGCAGGCGCGCGACGCCGCCGTCCGGGTAGATCCGCAGCCGTACATGGGTGACGAGGCCGCCTCCGCGCTCGCCGTCGACGCCGGCGTCATCCGTGTGGAAGCGGTTGTGGGTGTCGCCGTCGAGCGGACTGCGCCGCACGAGCGGGCGCCAGTCCGCGGCGAGGAGCGTGTCGACGTCCGGGTAACCCGGGATCGCGGCCGCCTCGACCGACGCCTCCGGCGGGTAGTTGCCCTTGAAGTGGCTCGTGTCGATGTCGACGCCGTGGATGATCCCCGGCACGCCGAGCCGGATGATGGCCTCGTCGAAGCCCGGCTCACGGCGGCGGCGGGTCTCCCAGCCGTCGTAGACCTGGCCGCGCGCGGCGAAGGTCGCCGGCTGGAACTCCGACTCCTCCCAGGTGATGAGGTTGTCGCGCGAGGCGAACAGCTCGTCGTTGGCCCACGGCACGGAACCGCCGAGCGGTCGTGCGGCGAGGTCGGGGTAGGTGGTGAACGGATCGCTCATGAGGTGGGGGCGGCCTCCGTGGGCAGTGGAGTCGACGGCGCGGTGGCGGGCACGGTCGACGCGGACGGGGTGGTCGAGGGTGCGGCGGTGGCCGCGGTCGACGGGGCGGTGGTCGCGACGTCGTCGCGCGGCTGCATCGGCACCGGGCCGGTCGCGGTCTGGGCGAGCCAGCGGCCGTGGGGCGCGCTGCTGCCGACGAGCCGTCCGCGGACCCAGGTCTGCTTGACCACGCCATGGAGCTCGCGGCCCTCGTAGGGGTTCTGCGGGTGGCGGTGGAGGAGTTCGGTGCCGATCACGGTGAAGGTGGCGTCCGGATCCAGGATGGCCAGGTCGGCATCCGCTCCGACCTCGATCCGGCCCTTCTGGGGGAGGCCGGCCAGGTCGGCGGGCGCGGCGGCCATCCACCGGACGACGTCCGTGAGCGGGATCCCGCGCTCGCGCGCCGCGGTCCACACGACCGGGAACGCGACCTGGATCGAGGCGATGCCGCCCCACGCGGTGGAGAGATCGCCGGTGTCCTTGAGGTCCCACGGCGATGGCGAATGGTCGGACGCGACGAGCGAGAGGGTCCCGGTCTGCAGCCCCGCCCAGAGCGCGTCGCGGTGGCGGCGCTCGCGGATCGGCGGGAAGCACTTCACGCGCGGGTCGCGGTCGGGAAGCTCCTCGGCGGCGAGGAAGAGGTAGTGCGGGCAGGTCTCGCCGGTGAGGTGGATGCCGGCGGCCCGGGCGGCGGCGATCACGGCGACGCCCTCCTCGGAGGTGACGTGGACCACGTGCACGTGGGCGCCGGTCTCCTGCGCGAGGGCGGCGAGCCGCTCGATCGCGCGGGTCTCGCAGGCGATCGGCCGGGAGGCGAGCAGGCCCGCATAGGTGGTGGCGTCGGGCGAGGGTGCGCGTTCGACCTCGGTCGCATCCTCCGCGTGGACGAGCAGCGGACGACCCGCGGCGGCGCAGGCCTGCATCGCGTGGCGCAGCCCCGCATCCGTGGTGAGGGCCGCGAACTCGTCCACCCCGGAGTTCACCATGAACGCCTTCAGGCCGAAGACCCCCGCGTCGAAGAGTTCCGGGAGCAGGCCGAGCTCGTCGGCGACGGCGCCACCCCACATCGCCACGTCGATCGACGGGTCCGGGCAGGAGGCGCGCTTCGCCTCGACCGCCGGCGGGTTCGTCGTCGACGGGATGCAGTTCAGGGGCATGTCGACGACCGTGCCGATGCCGCCCGCCGCCGCAGCCGCGGTGAGGGTGCGCAGCCCCTCCCAGTGGGTGCGGCCGGGTTCGTTCGCGTGGACGTGCGAGTCCACGAGCGCGGGGATCAGCACCTCGCTCGGGTCGAGGTGCACCGTCTCGCGAGCGGCGGGGACGGGGCCGTCCGCGGCGTGGATCGCGGCGATGTGGCCGTCCCGGACCTCGATCGCGGCGGGCTGCTCGCCGCCGGGCAGGATCGCGCGCGCCGCGACGACGACGAGGTCGGCCGGGGTGGTCGGATCGGGGTCGGGTGGCGTGGTCACTGGTCTGGATCGTGGGGGACCGCGGTGGGTGACCGCGGACGGTGGTGGGGCGCGTGGCGGGCTGGGCCGTCAGTCTCGCGGAGGGGTGCGCGCAATCGTTTGTCCACCGGTCCGGCATCTCGCGTTGCGCGTTGTCCCGCGTGGCGGATCGCCCGATGCAAACGATTGCACGTCGGTCAACCCGAGGGGTGCGGTGGTGCGTGACCGCGGGTGTGGCGCGCGGGTGTGGCGTGAGCGCGCGTGGCGACCCGGGCGCCGCGGGAAGCGACACACAACGATCCTCGGATTACGTGGCGAGGTTCTTTGGGTTCTTCCCCGTCACGGCGGCCACTGACGGCACGCGACCGTGGGGTGATTCGTGCGTCGCCCTAGGCTGCGGCGCAAGGCGGCGCCGTCGGCGCCGCGAGCACCACGGCGGCGGCCCGGACGGCCTCCGCGATCAGGAGGAGAGCACATGCCATCCAAGGGCCACGCAGAGTGGAAGGGCGACCTCAAGACGGGTTCCGGCACGTTCGAGGCCGGCGAGGGGATCACGGGCGAGTTCTCGTTCAAGTCGCGGTTCGAGGACGGCCCGGGCGCGAACCCGGAGCAGCTCATCGCCGCGGCGCACACGTCGTGCTTCTCGATGGCGTTCTCCAACGCCCTCGACGAGGCGGGCCACACCCCGACCTCCATCAAGACCGACGCGGTCGTCACGCTGCGCCTGCTCGACGATGGTCCGTCGATCACGAAGATCGCCCTGAAGACCGTCGGCATCGTGCCCGGCATCGACGACGCGAAATTCCAGGAGATCGCCGCCGCGGCCAAGGCCGGCTGCCCGGTGAGCAAGGCGCTCGCGGGCGTCCCGGAGATCACGCTCGAAGCGTCGCTCGAGGGCTGACGGCCCGACGACCGCCGCGCCGCCGATGGGCGCGTCGCGGCGGTCGCGTCCCGGCGCGGCGCGGCACGGCCCGGCCC
>JAVHXX010000325.1 GCA_031119595.1 Patulibacter sp.
ATGCCGCATTTACGATAGGACATCGTAAAGCGCCTGTGTCGCGGTCTGAACCCGTGTGGCCCGGTCGGGGGTCGTCGCCCGCGCGAGTGGCGCTGCGCCAGCGCTCAGGCTGCCCCGGCCGCCGCCTGGTCGGCGCGCAGCACCTGCATGAGTTCTTCGTACGGGCCTGCCATGTAGGCGCGGTCGCCGGCGGCGAAGCGGGTGTCGCGGCGGGGCGGGTACTCGAGGCGGTTGTCGCCACCGCCGCGGGAGAGGGCGAGCACGCGCACGTTCGCGGTGAGCGCCTTCATCTCGAGCCCGACGAGGCCGCCACCCTCGCGCACGGTGAGGCGCGCCACGAGGAACGGCGTGCGGCCCACGTAGAAGGTCGCGAGCACGCCCATGCCGATCGCGGCGCCCACGAACCACGGGGCGGCGATCGCCGCGGTCGACCACACGTGCCGGAAGTCGAAGGTCTCCTCGAGCCGGTGGCCGAGCGACCGGTCGAACACCCGCAGGATCACCGGCACGTCGCGCCAGCGCTCGCCCAGACCGTCGCGGATCGCGAGGCCGGTCTCGATGTTCGTCATGTCGTCGGAGGTCACGACCGCGACTGCCGAAGCGGTGTTGATGTTCGCGGCCTCGAGCGTCCGGGCGAGGGTCGCGTCGCCGATGATCACCCGCACGCCGAGCAGGCGGGCCTGGCTCGAATAGCGGTTGTCCTCGTCGCGCTCGATCACCACGACCTCGCGACCGTCGCGGTGCAGGCCCTCGAGCACGCGCATCCCGACCGACCCGAGCCCGACCATGATCACGTGGTTCTCCGTCCCGCGCACGCGCGCGCGACCGAGCGACGCCTCGATCCGGCGGCTGACGAGCGCGTTCGTGACGAAGGCGAACAGCAGGCTCACGAAGGTGGTCCCGGCGACGATCAGCCCGATCGCGAAGATCTGCATCGCCGGGGACTCGTGGGCGAACGAGAAGTCGCCGAACCCGACGGTGGCCGAGGTCTCGATCGTGAAGTAGAAGGCCTGGATCCACGTCATGTGCGTGGTCCCGTCGATGCGGTACCCGAGCCGCAGCACGATCGTCGAGAGGATCACGATCACGAGGCCGCCGAGCAGCGTCGCCCGGACCGGTCCATCGACGTAGTCGGCCGCGTCGCGGAGGGACAGCATCGCGCGGTGCCACCAGGAGCGGCCGCGCAGGCCCGGGTTGTCGTCGGGCTCGTGGGCGCGGTGCCCGGCCGCGTGGAAGGCGTCGGGCGTGCCGAGCACCGTGACGACGTCGCCCTTCGCGACGCGGTGGTCACGACCCGGGCAGGCGACCATCGCCTCGTCCGGGCCGGGCGTGACGACGCCGATCGGCGCGAGATCGCCGTAGAGCTCGCGCAGCGTGCCGTCGCGCTCGGCCGTCATCTCGGCGGCGACGAACAGCTGCCCGCCGAGCTCCAGGTCGTGCGAGCGCCGACCCAGGCACGCGTCGACGACCGACGGGGCGAACAGTCCGGCGACGTCGAGCACGCTGCCGGCGCCGGTGATGCCCTCGATCGCGCCGCCGACCGCGGGGTTGTCGAGATGGACCACGACGCGGACGTCGGGCCGCAGACTGCGCACCTGGAGGGCCGTCTCGAGCGTGCGCAGGTCGGTGCTCTCGGCGCAGATCACCGCGGCGGCACCGTCGATCCCGGCGGCGTCGAAGGGATCGTCCGCGAGGGCACTCCGGGCGATGTAGGGGATGCCCCACGCCTCGACGACCGCCACGAGCCGCGGCTCGGGCTGGTCGTCGATGACGACGACCGGGATGCCCGCGAGGTACATCTGCTCGACCACGCGCAGGGCGACGTCGTGGAGGCCGCACACGATCACGTGGCCGCTCCAGCCGGAGATGCTCCGCTCGGCGGTGGAGGGCACGGAGCTCACGGGGCCGATCGTACGACCGGCCCCCGGCGGCGTCTCTGGACAACGGGAGCAGGCGCACCCGCCCCCGTGGCAGGGCTACGACTTCGGCACGACCACCGGCGCGGTGTCCACGACCACCTTCGCGCCGCCGCCTGCGGGGGTGAGCGTGAGGTGGCAGGAGATCGCCTTGCCCCTGTCGGCCTTCGTGAGCTTGTAGGTGCGCTTCGTGGCCTTCTTGATCTTCTTGCCGTTGCGCATCCACTGGTAGGTGGCCTTCCTGTAGCCGGAGACCGACTTCGGGAGCGTCAGCGTCGACCCGACCTTGAGCTTCTTCGGGAGGCTCACCGGCACCGTGAACGCCTTCTGGACCGGCACGACGGGCGTGATCTGCTGGCCGCCCGGAGCGCCGGCGCCGGGGGCGGCTCCACCCGGGGTGACGACCCCGGGCGCACCTGCGCCGGGGGTGCCGGGGTCGACCGGCGCCGGCGGCGGCACGGTGATCACGGCCGTCTGGGCGGAGAAGGCGACCGTGAGGCGGTTCTGGTTCGGGTCGGCGGCCGACGCCGTCACCTCGAGCTGGAGCCGCGAGCCGAGGTCCGCCTGGGTGACGGTGTAGGTCGAGCCGGTCTGGGACGGGAAGTTGATCGGGTTGCACCCGAGGCCGTCCTCGTCGCAGCGGAACCAGCGCCGGGTGTAGGTCATGGCGTAGCCGGTCCAGCCGCCTGCCGCGGAGCTCAGGGTCTCGCCCGTGTAGGCGTTGCCGACGATCTTCGGGAGCGTCGTGTTGACCGGGAACGCGTTCAGGACGGTCGAGCTGGAGTCGGCGAGGAAGAAGTCGCTCGGGACCTTCGCCGGCGCCGGCCCGGTGGCGCTCACCGACGCACGGATCGCGTAGCCGATGTCGGACGGCGTCGTCTTGTACGAGATGCCGGTCGCGCCGGTGATCGTGGAGCAGGCGATCGAACCGCACCGCTCCCAGAGGTAGCGGAAGGCGCTCGGCGTGATCTGGGCGGCGCTCGCCTCCGTCCGCCAGGTCCCGGGGACGATCGTGAGGGTGGTGCCGATGTACGGCTGACCACCCGGGCTCTGGGTCAGGTCGAGCCCGGCCTTCGGCCGCGGTGCCGCCCCGGGGAGCGGATCGACGCCCGCCGCCGCGGTGGCCCCGGAGGTGACCGTGAGCGGGTTCGGGCTCACGAGGTTGCGGGCGGTGATCCGGACGGCGTACCGGGCGTCGGTCCCCGCGTCGTCGTCGGGGACGGTGTAGGTCGAGGCGACGGCGCCGCTGATCGGCACGGTGGGCGTGCAGTTGATCGTGGCGCAGCGCAGCCACTGGTACGTGAAGAAGTACGGGCGCGTGCCGTTGAAGCCCATGAACTTCTGGTTCGCGGCGTCGTCGTTGGAGATCTTCAACTCCGTGCCGGGCTTCAGGCCGGTCGTCGGCGCGACGGTCGGCGCGCCGCCGGTGATCGGTTGGATCGGCACGTTGAACACGCCGAAGCCCTGCGTGCCGGCCATCAGCACCGGCGTCGTGAAGCCGAGGTTCAGGGCCCACACGACGCGGTCCTTCATCGGGGTGCCGCTGCTCGGCGCGAACGTCGAGGGCGACATCTGTCCCCAGTGGTCGCCGCCGTCGAGCGTGCCCCAGACGCCCTGGTCGGTGCCGACCACGGCGTGGTTCTCGCCGAACTTGCCGTTCAGCGCGGGGAGGAGCAGGAACGCCCGCTTGCCACCGGCGGGGAGCGTGGCGCCGTCCTTGCCGGCGGCCGCGGACCACTTCACCCCGGCCGTGTTCGAGGTGTAGACGTTCGACGAGGTCGACGCGTAGAGGTTGGCCGGGTTCGTCGGCGAGACGGCGACGCGCAGCGTGGTCTCGCCGGGCGGGATGCCGTCGGACGTGAGGACCCAGTGGCGGCCGAGGTCGGGCGACTGGAACACACCGTCGTCGGCGGCGGCGTACAGCGGGACCGTGAGCGGACCGCTCGCGAGTGAGTAGACGTTCTCGCCGTCGGGCATGCCCGACGCCTTGTCCCAGGTCGAGCCGCCGTCGGAGGAGGTGTACACGCCCGGGCCGCCGGCACCCGCGACCGCGACGGTCATGTCGAGGCCCGTCGGACCGTTGAACATGATCGACTGGACGCCGCCCATGTTGAGCTTGTGGAGGCCGGTGCCGCCGCCGACCTGCGACCAGCCGCCGAGCCCGCCCTGCGACCGGAAGAGGCCGTCGCTCGTGGCGGCGTAGACCTGGCCGTCCGGGGCGACCTTCACCTGGTGGACGGTCTTCGCGCCCTGCGTGGTGAGGCCGCCGTTGTCCTGCTGCCACGGCCCGAGAGCGGTCGGCGAGGAGAACACGCCCTCACCCTCGGCGCCGGCGAAGAGCAACGGGCCGATGAAGTCGAGCGACCGCACCCAGGCGTCCTGCGGCGAGGCGCCCCACCGCGCCCACTGGTCGGTCGGGTCCGGGTCGGACGCGTGCGCGGGCGAGGCGCCTGCGAGCGCGGCGACCACCACCCCGGGCAGGAGGAGTTTGGCGAGGAAACGCGGGTGCATGGAGCAGACCGTAGATGCGCCAACGGGCCGTGTCCCGTCGGTTTCCCGCCGGATCCGCGACGGCTGGTATCCGAGTCGTCCGGCGGCCGCGAGCGGCCGACACCGTCGTTCCGGTCGTCCCACCCCGGTGGGCCACGCCGAACGCCGCCCACGCTCGCCATAGGGTGGAGGCGATGACCGTCCGTGGCGCCCACCCACCGGCCGACAAGCGTCGGCTCGCGCTCGTCGCGGCGATCCTCGGGTCGTTCGTCGTCGGGCTCGACAGCACCGTCGTGAACGTCGCCCTGCCGTCGATCTCGAAGGACCTCGGCGGCGGCCTCGCAGGGCAGCAGTGGATCTCGAACGCCTACCTGCTGCTCCTCGGCTCGCTCATCCTCGTGGGTGGCTCCCTCGGGGACGTGTTCGGCGAGCGCCGCGTCTTCACGACCGGTGTGATCGGCTTCGGGGTCGCCTCGCTCGTGTGCGCGATCACGCCGTCGGTCGAGCTGCTGGTCGTGGCCCGCGGCCTGCAGGGCGTGTTCGGCGCGCTGCTCACGCCGAGCGCGCTGGCCGTGATCGTGGCGGTGTTCCCGCCCGACGAACGCGGCGGCGCGATCGGCTCGTGGACGGCGTGGCAGGCGATCTCGGGCGTCGTCGGGCCGTTCGCGGGCGGCTGGCTCATCGACCAGGCCTCGTGGCGGTGGATCTTCGCGATCAACGTGCCGTTCGTGATCGTCACGGTGCTGCTCATCGCGGTCGCCGTGCCGGGACGCGACGGCTCGGAGAACGCCCGGCGCGTGGACTGGTTCGGCGCCGCACTGTGCGCCGTCGGACTCGCGGGACCGGTGTACGCCCTGATCCACCAGCCGCAGGTCGGGTGGGGATCGTGGGAGGTGTCGGTGCCGCTGATCGGCGGACTCGCGATCTTCGCCTCGTTCCTCGCGTACGAGGCGAGGGCGAAGGATCCGATGCTCCCGCTCGGACTCTTCCGCCGTCGGAACTTCTGGGCCGGCAACCTCGAGACGCTCGCGATGTACGGC
>JAVHXX010000326.1:0-906 GCA_031119595.1 Patulibacter sp.
GCCGCGGCGCGTGCAAGGTTGCGCGCGCAGGGCGCGGCCAAGCCTGCACGCGGCCGTTCGGCGGTGGTCCGTCAGCCCTGGTGCCGCGGCGGCGTCACGTGGCCGCCCCACAGCTCCGTGTCGCCCTGGAGCCACTCGCCGTCGGGGTCGTCGCCCCCGTTGAACCGCAGGATCCTGTGGATCTCTCGCAGGAGCAGCGCCCAACAGATCACCGGGAAGAGTCCGGCGAGCAGGATCCACCCGATCGACGAGGTCGCGACGACCGCAAGCAGCGCCGCGGTCGACACGGCAGCCCCGGCGATGCCCATCACGAGGATGCCGACGTCCGGCTCGTGCCTGCGCTGATCCCCGTCCGCCATGCCATCAGTCTGCTCCCCTCGGGGACGGAGGCGACCAAGGTGGGCGCCGCCGCGTGCGACGAGCGGTATTCGAACGCCCCAACCGCAGGGTCAGACCCGGGCGGCCAGCGGGGCCGGGGATGTTCGGGTGACGTCCGACACCGACGAGTCAACGTCGAATCGCCAGTGCCGATACTATGGTCACCCCGCGTTCCGCGCGGGACCTTGGGAGGTAGCTCAATGGCAGAGCTCTCGACTGTTAATCGAGCGGTTGCGGGTTCGAGTCCCGCCCTCCCAGCTCACGAAACCGCCCAGGATCTGGGCGGTTTTCTTCGTTTCAGGGGCCGTTTCGGCGCGCCGTGGGCTCCGCTCAGAGGTCCATCGCGGCGAGCATCGCCTCGTCGAGCCGCCCGCGGATCGCGTTCGCGGAGCGCAGGAGCTCGTCGACCGGCTGCCCGGTGCGGCGGGCCTCGCCGACCTGCCGTTCGAGCCGCCGCAACTCGAGTTGCACCATCTCGACCTCGAGGACGGCGAGGCGCGCGTCGAGCGTGCCGGCGCGGATGAGGAT
>JAVHXX010000326.1:916-5445 GCA_031119595.1 Patulibacter sp.
GAGATCGGACCCGCCTTCGCATCCAGGCCCTCCGAGCGCAGGATGTCGCGGGCGACCTCGGACAGGAGATCGTCGTGCGGGAGCTGGCCGCCCTCGTCGCCGCCCTGGCGCAGCCAATCGGCCACGGCGCGCACGTGCGGCACGCGGAGATCGTCGGGCTCGAGCGAGTTGAGGCGCTCCCGGCCCTGCTTGCCGAGCGCGACCATCAGCGCGAGCAGCACGCGCTCCTGTTCGTCGTACGGATCGAGGCGGCGAGGCGCGTGCCGCACCGGCCCGGGCGGCGGCTCCGAGCTCGGATCGTAGGACTGGCGCTGCGGCTGTCCGCCCCGCGGCGGGTACCCCTGGCGGCCGCCGCCGTGTTGGGTGTTCGGCTGCGAGGGCGCCGGCGCACCGCGCACGACGCGGTCGACGATGCCCGGTCCGAGCTGGAGTCGGTCGGCGACCCTCGAGATCAGCTCCTCGCGAAGCGCACCCTCGCTGAGCTCGGCGATCGCGGGCGCGATCTTCGCCAGGGCCACGTCGCGCAGCTCGGCCGACGAGAGATCGGACGTGCGCAAGACCCGTTCGACCCGGAACCGCGCGAAGTGCATGGGCTGGGCCAGGGCCGTCCGGAGTTCCTCCGCGCGGCCGTCCTGGACCAGCTCGGCCGGGTCGCGCCCGTCGGGCAGCTCGGCGACGCGCAGCTCGAGGCGCGAGCCGCGGGCCAGCCCGGCGGCCTTCTCCATCGCCGCCTCCCCCGCGCCGTCCGGGTCGAGGGCGAGCACGAGCAGCGGCGCGAGGCGAGCGAGTTCCCCGACCTGCTCGGGCGTCATCGCGGTACCCATGAGCGCGACCACGTGCTCGACGCCGATCTGGCGGAGCGCGATCACGTCGGTGTAGCCCTCGACGAGCACGACCACGCTCGACTTCGCCGCCGCGGCCCGGGCGAGATGGAGCCCGAAGAGCTGCCGCCCCTTGTGGAAGAGCTCGTTCTCGGAGGTGTTGAGGTACTTCGGCTTCTGGTCGTCGGACATCGCCCGGGCGCCGAAGCCCCGCACCTGGCCGCGGGCATCCGACAGCGGGAACGTGATCCGGCCGCGGAAGCGGTCGTTCGCGCCACGGCCGCTCGTCTTCGGCATGGCGAGGCCGGCATCGATGAGCATCGTCTCCGGGACCCCGGCCTTCGCCGAGGCGCTCACGAGACGGTCCCAGTCGTTCGGCGCCAGCCCCACGCGGTACGCCTTCAGCGCCTCCTCGGTGAGCCCGCGGCCGAGCAGGTACTCCCGGGCGGATTCGCCCTCCGGCGAGTTCCACAGCACCCGCTCGTAGAACGCCGCCGCCCGCTCCACGAGACCCAGCAACTGCTGCTCCCGCTTGCGCCGCGCAGCGGCCTTGGGATCGTCGTCGAGCACGTCGAGCGTGACCCCGTAGCGCCCCGCGAGCCACTCGATGGCGCCGGTGAAGTCGAGCCCCTCGGTCTCCTGCACGAACTTGAAGCAGTCACCACCGGCCTGGCACCCGAAGCAGTGGTAGAGCTTGCGATCGGCGTCGATCGACAGCGAGGGCGAGCGCTCCTCGTGGAAGCAGCAGCGGCCCATGTAGTGGCCGGCCCCGGAGCGCTTGAGCTCGGTGCGCGTCTGCACGAGGTCGACCATGTCCACGGCGCTGCGGACGCGCTCGCGGGATTCGTCGGTGTACCTCGGCATCGGACGTCCGAGTGTAAGGCGTCGGCGGGATCAGCCGACGTCGAACGCGCGCGGCACCGTGAGGCCGACGAACGTGCGCACGGCGAAGCCGTCGGTCATGCCCGCGACCCAGTCGACGATCCGCTCCGTGAGGGTGGTCTGGCAGGCCCACGCCGACGGAAGGTCGTCGGGCGTCGCGAGGTAGTGCTCGAGCAGGCCACGCAGGACCGCCTCGATCCGGGCGTGCTCCTGGCGCGCGGTGTCGCCGAGGTACACCCGTTCGAACATGAACCGCCGCAGGGCGTCCATCGCCTCGGCGGCCTCCTCGCCCTGGCGGATGTCGCCGGCGTCGGCCGAGGTGCGGACGAGGTCGTCGACGAGGGTGTCGATCCGGTCGGTCCCCGCCTGCCCGAGGGTGGCGACGACGTCCGCGGGGAGTTCGCGTTCGTCGAGCACGCCCGCGCGGATGGCGTCGTCGACGTCGTGCGAGAGGTAGGCGATCCGGTCGACGACGCGCACGATCGCCCCCTCGAGAGTGGTGGGCCGCGGGGAGCGACCGCTGTGCGTCGCGATGCCGTCGACCACGCTGCGGCAGAGGTTCAGACCGGTGCCCTTGCGCTCGAGGCGCTCCACGATCCGCACCGAGTGCTCCCAGTGGCGGAAGCCGTCGCCGCCCTGCTCGGTGATCCAGCGGTCGAGGACGTCCTCGCCGATGTGCCCGAACGGCGGATGCCCGAGGTCGTGGCCGACGCCGATCGCCTCGACGAGGTCCTCGTTGAGCCCGAGCGACCGGGCGACGGTTCGCGCAATGCCCGTGACCTCGAGCGTGTGGGTGAGGCGGGTGCGGAAGTGGTCGCCGGTCGGGGCGACGAACACCTGGGTCTTCTGCTTGAGCCGGCGGAACGCCTTGCTGTGCACGATCCGGTCGCGGTCGCGCTGCAACGGCGTGCGATTCGGTGCCTCGGGCTCGGGCCGCTCACGGACCGCCGGGTAGCTGCGACACGCGAGGTCCGAGAGGACGGCCGCCTCGCGGGCCCGCTGGCGGTCGTGGAAGTCGGCGGGATCGTGGAGCGGCACGGCAGCTCGGACGGTAGCCGGTAAGCAGGCGCCACCCGCCGCACCCGGCCCGGCATCCCGGCGACTCAGGCGGTCGGCTCGACGGCAGGCGCAGGCGGTGCGTCCCGCCGCCGGCGCTCGTCGATCCGCAGCGACCGGAGCTTCGTGCCGAGGTGGTGCTCGGCGAGGTCCGTGAGCGCACGGTCGAACTGGCGGCCGACCCGCGCGGCCATCGTCGGTGCCGCGGCGAGCGGCGAGCCGATGGCACCCCGCATCGCGTCGGGCAGGGCCGGGTCGATCGCGAACCCGCGCGGCGGGGAACACTGTCCGCAGAGCAGGCCACCCTCCTCGCCCGAAAACGCGACCAGCGGCCCGGGCGAGCCGCAGCGTGCGCACGCCCCGAGCTGCGGAGCGAGCCCCGCGCCGAGCAGCAGCTTGAGCCGGAAGGACAGCTGACGCTCGGGTCGCGACGCGTCGAGGTCGCGATCGAGCTGACCGAGGTAGTTCACGAGCAGGTGGAAGATCGGCGGATGCGGCTCGTCGTCGCCGAACAACCGGCCGACGTCGTCGCAGGCCAGGGTCGCGGCGTCGATCGAGTCGAGGCGCTCGCGGAGCCGTGGGAGCGCCGCGATCGTCGACACGCCGGTGACCGTGGCGATGTCGCCGCGGCCCTCGTGGAGCTGGAGTTCGACGTGCGACGGCGGCTCGAGCCGGCCGCCGAGCTTGCTCTTCGGCCGCCGGGCCCCGCGGGCGATCACCGACCGCCGGCCGTGGTCGGGCGTAAACACGTGCAGGATGCGATCGGCTTCGCCGTACTTCATCGCGCGCAGCACGACGGCCTCGGTCTGGATCGGTCCCGCCACACCCCCACGCTACCGGCGGGCGCAGGCGACTCCACTATCCTCGGGATATGACCGAAGTCGTCGTCTACTCCAAGGTTCCGTGCCCGTACTGCGTGCAGGTCGAGCGTCTGCTCACCGCGCGTGAGATCCCGTACGAGAAGATCGACCTCACGGGCGACACCGCCGCCATCGCAGATCTCTCGGCCCGCACCGGCATGTTCACGCTGCCGCAGGTGTTCGTCGACGGCGAGCTGATCGGCGGCTACACCGAGACGGCCGCCGCCGACAAGTCCGGCAAGCTCGCCGAGCTCGTCGGCGCGTAACGCCCGGCGCGGGGCCGCCGCCCGGCCCTGAAGGGTCAGGCCGACAGGCGTCCGACCCCGCCCCGCGCGTCGATCGCCGACCGCGCGATGTTCAGGCACCACAGGCCGGCGTAGGCCGCGACCACCGCCAACAGCGTGTGATCGGTCTTCCCCTGCGCGGTCGTGATGATGGCCCACACGGCGAGCACATAGGCCATGAGTTCACCCGTGCGGGCGTTGGCCGCACGGTAGTGGCCGCGGGCGCGCTCGTCGCCGACGCCGGTGAGCATCGCGGCCACCGACAGCCCGCGACGACGGGCGAGTTCGAAACCGGCGATCGAGGCGACCATGACGGCGAGGCACGCCACGCCCTCACCGCCGTCGCCGTGTGCGGCGAACGCGATCAGTGCGACGACGCCGATCGCCAGCTGGGCGGAGATCCAGAGGAGGCGCTGGGACGGTCGGGGCGACCGCGGACGACGCGTGGGGTTCATGAGGGGTGTCCTTCGGGATCCGGGTGGAACAGCTCGTCGACGCGCACACCGAAGTGGTGCGCGAGCGAGAAGGCGAGCGGGAGCGACGGCATGTACCGCCCGGTCTCGATCGCGTTGATGGTCTGACGGGAGACGCCGACCGCCGCGCCGAGCGCAGCCTGCGACAGGCCG
>JAVHXX010000327.1 GCA_031119595.1 Patulibacter sp.
ACGGAACGCCACCCACGCCCCGTCCCTCGCCAGCTCCGCCGCCTTCGGCGCGGACAGCCCGCGCCCCGCGGCGCCACCAGCGCGCCGAACGGAGCGCCGCCCGCGGCCGCGTCCCTCACCCAGGTCCGCCGCCTTCGGCGCGGACGGCCCACGCCCGGCGGCGCCACGACGGCCTGAACGGCCCGCCACCGCGCCCGCGTCCCCCACCCAACCGACCTGCCAAACCAACCCCGAGCGCCCGAGCCGCCCCGCCCCGAGCCACCCCGGCCTGCCTGCCCGGCGCTCGGCCCTACCCGAGCTCGGAGAACGTCCTCGCCACCGAGAGCCGCTCCAGGACCTCGGTGAGCTGCACGGACTTGTTCGCGGAGACGTGCATCGCGATCACGCGCTCCGGGGCGACGAGCAGGTGCTCGCCCGAGGCCTGTTTGAGGTCGAGGAGGGTCCCGGCCTGGCGGGCGTTCGTGAGTTGGCGGACGATGTCGCCCTCCTCCCAGGGCACGACGACCTGCGTCGCCAGTCCCTCGATCTCCATCGCCACGAGCTCTGCGTGATCCGACATGGTGCCTCCCTGCGCACGGCGCCGCGACCCGCGACCGCCAAGGTTCCATGTTCGCTCGGGCCCCGCGCGGCGTGGTGCCCGGGCAGGCGGGTGTACGACCCCGGCGCCGCGGGGCTTGGCGACTCGACCTCGGCGCGCCTCAATTGCGCGCGGCCACGTCGATCGCGGTACGTGCCTCGGGTGAGCGCAGTGACCTCGACCTCGACGCGCCTCTGCAGCGCGGCCGCGGTGGTGACTACGCGCGCCTCAGGCTGCGGCCGGCAGCGCCTCGCCGGCGTCGGCGGGCTCGACCGCATCCCCGCGCCGCGCGACGACGCGTAGCCACGGCTCCCACAGCACGGGCGTCCGCGGCGCCGCGACATGGATGAAGACATCGGGGTGCGGTGCACGGGGCGTGGTCCGCGGGTGCATCTTCGCGACGTGCGGCAGCATGTCACCCTTGCGACGGTTGCACGGGGCGCAGCACGCGACGACGTTGTCCCAGGTGGACGCGCCGCCCTTGGCCCGCGGGATCACGTGGTCGACCGTGAGATCGGACTTGCTCTCGCAGTACTGACAGGCCCAGCCGTCACGGGCGAAGATCGCGCGGCGCGTGATGCGCCGGGTGGCCGTCTGCCGGGGCACCGGCGCGTACCGGGTGAGCCGGATCACTTCGGGGCGCGGCATCGCATCGGTCGCCGAATGCAGCGACGTGCCGACCCGGTCCTCGATGAGCTCCGCGCGCTCCTTCAGGAGGAGCACCGCGGCCCGCCGGACCGTGCACACGTTGATGGGCTCATACGTGGCGTTGAGCACCAGTACCTGACCGCCGACACCGGCGTCCGCTCCGCTACCTCGGTACTGGGAGGTGGCGGAGCCCAGTGGGCCTGGGGGTGTGGCTGTGGCCGCTGTGACTGGCACGCCGCAAAGTGTACGGCGCCCGTCAAACGGAACCGTGACCATGGCGTGATCGAAGGCCCGTTTGCTGGTGAAACAGGCGCGAGCGGCGTCAACGCGTCCGAGGCTGGCGCCGTGTCACCCGACGGCGCGGACCGCGCCCGCGACGCCCCGGGCGGCGCGTCAGACGGGGTCGGCCGAGACCGGGTAGCTGCCCAGGATCCGCACCCCGGACGCGATCCCGGACAACCGCGTGATCGCCTCGACCGGGTCCGGATCGGTCGCCGCGCCCTCGAGGTCGATGAAGAACCGGTAGTGCCCGAGCTGCCCGCGCAGCGGCCGCGACTCGATCTTCGTGAGGTTCACGCTCCGGAACGCGAACTCGCTGAGGCACCGCACGAGCCACCCCGGCGAGCCGTCGCCGTCGCCCTGGAACACGACCGTGGTCTTCATCGCCCGCTCCGCGTCGCCGGCGCGCCGCTGCGGCGATGCGGCCGCCGCGACGATCGCCTCCGCCTCGGCCGCCGCCCGCTCCACCGGCGCGTCGCGGCGTTCGATGAGCACGAACCGGGTCACGTTCACCTGCTCCTGGACGTCGTCGCGGAGGATCACCGCGCCGTACAGCTCGGCCGCGCGCCGCGACCCGATCGCCGCCCACGGCTCGTCGCTGGCGACCACGAGCTCGATCGACCGGCTCGTCGACGAGACCGGCACCACGCCGGCCTTCGGCAGATGCTCGGCCACGAACCGGCTCGTCTGCGCAAGGCCCTGCGGATGCGAGTAGATCTGCTCGATGTCCGCGAGCTCGATCGCCCGGCGCGCCACGAGCAGCTGCTCGATGCGCAGGTCGAGCTCCGCGGTGATCACGAGGTTCTCGTGCTCGACGAGCGTGTCGAGGGTGGCCCCGACGGACCCCTCGGTCGAGTTCTCGATCGGCACGACGGCGGCGTCGATGCGCTGGTCGGAGCCGTGGATGGTGCCCTCGGCGAGGCCCTGGATCAGGTTGACGATCGACTCGACCGGCACGAGCTCCTCCGCCCACGGGCCCGCGAGCCTGCCGGCCGCGACCTCGGAGAACGTTCCGGCGGGCCCGAGGAACCCGACGACGGGCCCGCTCACGCGCCCATCGCGACGCGCAGCGCCTCGGCCTCTTCGGGCGACAACTCCAGCTCGCCGACGCCCTCGCGCACGCCCTTGGCGTACATCCGGGCCTGGTCGCGGTGGTGGATCGACGACAGCACGACGCCCGTCTTGCGGGAGTCGAGGAGGGCGATCGAGGTCGACTGGCGCCCGGACATCTCGTTGTAGGCGTCGTACCGGACGAGCCCCGAGTGACTGATGGCGCCGTCGGCGCGCTTCTCGACCACCGCGAGCCGCTGCTGGGTCTGGTCGGTGGTGGCCTTCAGGTAGGCGGCCATCTTCTGCACCTGCTCGGTGAGCTGGTGGGCGTGGAGGATGAGGTCCGTGTCGCCGTGATCACCGAGGATCACGCGCTGCGCCCGCTGGATCCGGCCGATCCGCCGCTGCAGCGCCGTGGCCCATCCGACCGCGACCACACCGAACAGCAGCCCGGCTGCCCCGACTCCGAGGGCGATCTGGTCGACCTGCTCCATGCGCTAGAACGCTACCGGCTGAGGCCCGGAGGCGATGACCGGCACCCGGCTCAGCTGCCGAAGATGACGCTGTAGGTCGCCTTGTTGTTGTCGAGCGTCTTCTCGCACTGGACCTTCTTGATCTCGACGGAGATCGTGTACGAGTTGCTGATCGCCTTCGTGAGGTTCACGACGACCGGCGTGGTCTTGCCCTGCGGCGACACCGCGAGCTTCTTCGTGGTCGAGAAGCCCGATCCGCCGCCCTGCGGCTTGCCGGACACGATGATCGAGACGTTCGACTCGTCGGCGTCGCCCTGGTTCGCGACGTTGACGGTGAAGCTCGTGCCGCTGGCCGCCGGGACCTGGTTGATCACGCCGGTGCCGGAGTTGAGGGTCTTGCCGTTCGCGAGGACGCTCGCGATGGCGTGGCCGTGGGCGACGTCGGCGGTGCAGGTGATGGTCGGATCGGCCGCCGCGGTGTCCGGGGTCTGACCGCCGATGCGGTTGCTCACCGTGGCGGTGTTGAGCCAGGTCGCGTCTTTGAGGACCACGCTCGAGCTGATCGAGTCCGTGGAGAGGTTGAGGTCCTGGAACTTCTCCTTGATGAACGGCGTCACGCGGAGCTGCCAGAGGACGTCCGAGGCGAGCAGCGCCTCCATCTGGCCCGCGATCGACTGCGTGGCCGTCTCCGAGGCGGACTCGCTGTTGCCCTTGGCCTTGCCGAGCAGTTCGCTGATCCGTTTGAGCGCGGTGGCCCGCAGGCTCAGCGAGGTGGCGAGGTTCTGGGTGGCACCCTCGAGGCCGCCGGGCGTCTTGAGCTTGCGCGCTTCCTCGGTGAGCTTCGCGGAGTCGCTCGCGAGGTCGCTGATCGACTGGCTCTGGGCGATCGGATCCTGCGAGGTCTTCGTGAGGACCTCGAGCGCCTGAGACACGTTCGACACGGAACGGGTGCCGAGATCGTTGACCGTCTGGTCGTAGTTCTTCGCCGCGTTGAGGTGCGCGGAACTCACGCAGCTGTGCAGCCCGAAGGCGATGAACGCGAGCAGCACGACGAGCCCACCGCCGGCCGTGAGCTGCCGCCGGAGGATGTCCTGGCGGTCCGTGCCGGGGCGGCGCGGCGGACGTGGCGGGGGCGGCGGCCCGGAGGAGCGCCGTTGCTGCGTTGGCGGGTCGTCGTCGAAAAAGGCCACGAAAAAGCGGGTCTGGTGGGCGGGGCCCAAGGGCGGAGTATGAAGGTCCGGCCCCCGGAAGGCGCAAGAGGGGGTTCCTCGCGCGTGGCGAACCTCCTGCACAGCACCGCGCGCGTACGGGTCCGGCCAGCCTCGACCGGGGCGGAAGCGGGCCTGCACCGGAACCGGCGGGCCCATCGACTCCGATGAACCAGACTCATCCCATGAACGCTCCGCCCGACGAGCATCCGTGGCCCCGATCGGGTGGGCTGGTGCTGGGCCGGTACGAGGTCCTGGGCGTGATCGGCCGAGGCGGGATGGGGGTCGTGTCGGCCGCACGCGACGTGCAGACGGGCCGCCGCGTGGCGGTGAAGCGCGTCCGCGCCGAGGGTGCCCGCGCCGAGCGCGAGGCGATGGCGGCGGCCCGCCTGCGGCACCCGGCGATCGTCGAACTGCTCGAAGCGGAGGCCACCGCGGAGGGCTGGATCATCGTGAGCGAACTCGTCGAGGGGGCCGACCTCCGCGCCGTGCTGCGGACGGGCGAGGTGCCCGAACTCGACATCGCCCGCTTCGCCGGGTCGATCGTGCGCGGCCTCGCGCACGCGCACCAGCACGGGGTGGTCCACCGCGACGTGAAGCCCGCGAACATCCTCTGCCCCGCCGACCCGCGCCGCGCCGGCGCCTGGGCGAAGCTCACGGACTTCGGCGTCGCGGCCCTCGCTGGCGCCGAGACCCTGACCGCCGTCGGTGACGTGGTCGGGACCATGGCCTACATGGCGCCCGAGCAGGCCAAGGGCGACCGTGCGGGTGCGCCCGCCGACGTCTTCGCGCTCGCGGTCGTGGTCTACGAGGCGCTGGCCGGTGTCAACCCGCGGCGCGGCTCGACCGCCGCCGAGACCGCGGCCCGCGCCCTCACCTCGATGCCCCCGCTCGCCCGGATGCGCCCCGACCTGCCGTCCGGGATCCACGCCGCCCTCGACCACTGCCTCGAACTCGACCCGGGGCACCGCGGTGGCCTGGCCGACCTCGACGAGGGCCTGCGCCGCCTCGCCGCGCTCGCCTCGGCCGGTGGCGGTCGGCTCGCCCCGGCACCGACCGCGGTCACCCGCCTCGAGGATCGGCGCCCGCGTCCCGAGCCGCTCGCCCACGCCGCTGGCCCGGCGGCACCCGCGGCGCCGCAGCGCCACGATGGCTCCCCGCCGCACGACGCGTACGCCGACGAACCCCGGCGCCCGGC